>NZ_JCAKNB010000013.1:0-41023 GCF_059515905.1 Acinetobacter sp. FY731
TTGATCAATCGAAATTATTTTCATTGATTTAATGGTAGAAATTACTCGAAGTTTATTTGAGAAATATTTGTCAGAAAATTGATGAGCCAAGATTGGTACCCTTTAAAGGTACTACTGATTTTAAACTGAAGAGTTTGATCATGGCTCAGATTGAACGCTGGCGGCAGGCTTAACACATGCAAGTCGAGCGGGAATAGGTAGCTTGCTACTGATTTCTAGCGGCGGACGGGTGAGTAATGCTTAGGAATCTGCCTATTAGTGGGGGACAACAGTTGGAAACGGCTGCTAATACCGCATACGCCCTACGGGGGAAAGCAGGGGATCTTCGGACCTTGCGCTAATAGATGAGCCTAAGTCAGATTAGCTAGTTGGTGGGGTAAAGGCCTACCAAGGCGACGATCTGTAGCGGGTCTGAGAGGATGATCCGCCACACTGGGACTGAGACACGGCCCAGACTCCTACGGGAGGCAGCAGTGGGGAATATTGGACAATGGGGGGAACCCTGATCCAGCCATGCCGCGTGTGTGAAGAAGGCCTTTTGGTTGTAAAGCACTTTAAGCGAGGAGGAGGAGCTCTAGATTAATACTCTAGATGCTTGGACGTTACTCGCAGAATAAGCACCGGCTAACTCTGTGCCAGCAGCCGCGGTAATACAGAGGGTGCGAGCGTTAATCGGATTTACTGGGCGTAAAGCGTACGTAGGCGGCTTTTTAAGTCGGATGTGAAATCCCTGAGCTTAACTTAGGAATTGCATTCGATACTGGGAAGCTAGAGTATGGGAGAGGATGGTAGAATTCCAGGTGTAGCGGTGAAATGCGTAGAGATCTGGAGGAATACCGATGGCGAAGGCAGCCATCTGGCCTAATACTGACGCTGAGGTACGAAAGCATGGGGAGCAAACAGGATTAGATACCCTGGTAGTCCATGCCGTAAACGATGTCTACTAGCCGTTGGGGCCTTTGAGGCTTTAGTGGCGCAGCTAACGCGATAAGTAGACCGCCTGGGGAGTACGGTCGCAAGACTAAAACTCAAATGAATTGACGGGGGCCCGCACAAGCGGTGGAGCATGTGGTTTAATTCGATGCAACGCGAAGAACCTTACCTGGTCTTGACATAGTAAGAACTTTCCAGAGATGGATTGGTGCCTTCGGGAGCTTACATACAGGTGCTGCATGGCTGTCGTCAGCTCGTGTCGTGAGATGTTGGGTTAAGTCCCGCAACGAGCGCAACCCTTTTCCTTATTTGCCAGCACTTCGGGTGGGAACTTTAAGGATACTGCCAGTGACAAACTGGAGGAAGGCGGGGACGACGTCAAGTCATCATGGCCCTTACGACCAGGGCTACACACGTGCTACAATGGTCGGTACAAAGGGTTGCTACCTCGCGAGAGGATGCTAATCTCAAAAAGCCGATCGTAGTCCGGATCGCAGTCTGCAACTCGACTGCGTGAAGTCGGAATCGCTAGTAATCGCGGATCAGAATGCCGCGGTGAATACGTTCCCGGGCCTTGTACACACCGCCCGTCACACCATGGGAGTTTGTTGCACCAGAAGTAGGTAGTCTAACCGCAAGGAGGACGCTTACCACGGTGTGGCCGACGACTGGGGTGAAGTCGTAACAAGGTAGCCGTAGGGGAACCTGCGGCTGGATCACCTCCTTAACGAAAGATTGACGATTGGTAAGAATCCACAACAAGTTGTTCTTCATGAAGATGTATCTGAGGGTCTGTAGCTCAGTTGGTTAGAGCACACGCTTGATAAGCGTGGGGTCACAAGTTCAAGTCTTGTCAGACCCACCAAATCTGATTACCTAAGCAATTAGTACAGAACACAGAGACATCGAATCTATATGATAAGCTGGGGACTTAGCTTAGTTGGTAGAGCGCCTGCTTTGCACGCAGGAGGTCAGGAGTTCGACTCTCCTAGTCTCCACCATACATTAAGATAAGTTGCTAGATTATAGAATTTAGTAAAAGAGATCGAAGATCTTGTTTATTAAGTTCTGTGATTTATCACAGCGTCTAGACCTGACGAAGGCTAGATTAATCATTAACAGAATATATTTGAGTTGAAATAATTTGTTCATGCTCATTCAATCGAAAGAAAGAATGAGTACTAGCGAAATTAACTGAATCAAGCGTTTTGGTATATGAATCTAATTGAAGCTGTACGGTGCTTAAATGCACAAGACGCCAACTGTATGAGCAAGTCGTAAGACAAGCTCTGTTGCTAACCTAACTTGTAAGGGTTAACGACTGTTTGGGGTTGTATAGTCAAGTAATTAAGTGCATGTGGTGGATGCCTTGGCAGTCAGAGGCGATGAAAGACGTAATAGCCTGCGATAAGCTCCGGGGAGGCGGCAAATATCCTGTGATCCGGAGATTTCTGAATGGGGAAACCCACTTACCATAAGGTAGGTATCATAAACTGAATACATAGGTTTATGAGGCGAACGAGGGGAAGTGAAACATCTCAGTACCCTTAGGAAAAGAAATCAATTGAGATTCCCTCAGTAGCGGCGAGCGAACGGGGAACAGCCCATTAAGTCATATAAGTTCTAGTGGAATGCTCTGGGAAGTGCAACCATAGTGGGTGATAGTCCTGTACACGAAAGGGCTTATATGATGATGTCGAGTAGGGCGAGGCACGTGAAACCTTGTCTGAATATGGGGGGACCATCCTCCAAGGCTAAATACTCCTGACTGACCGATAGTGAACCAGTACCGTGAGGGAAAGGCGAAAAGAACCCCTGTGAGGGGAGTGAAATAGATCCTGAAACCGCATGCATACAAGCAGTGGGAGCCGACTTGTTCGGTGACTGCGTACCTTTTGTATAATGGGTCAGCGACTTATATTCAGTAGCGAGGTTAACCGTATAGGGGAGCCGTAGAGAAATCGAGTCTTAATAGGGCGTTTAGTTGCTGGGTATAGACCCGAAACCGGGTGATCTATCCATGAGCAGGTTGAAGGTTGGGTAACACTAACTGGAGGACCGAACCCACTGTCGTTGAAAAGCCAGGGGATGACTTGTGGATAGGGGTGAAAGGCTAATCAAACTCGGTGATAGCTGGTTCTCCCCGAAAGCTATTTAGGTAGCGCCTCGGACGAATACCATTGGGGGTAGAGCACTGTTTCGGCTAGGGGGTCATCCCGACTTACCAAACCGATGCAAACTCCGAATACCAATGAGTACTATCCGGGAGACAGACTGCGGGTGCTAACGTCCGTAGTCAAGAGGAAAACAATCCAGACCGCCAGCTAAGGCCCCAAAATTATAGTTAAGTGGGAAACGATGTGGGAAGGCATAGACAGCTAGGAGGTTGGCTTAGAAGCAGCCACCCTTTAAAGAAAGCGTAATAGCTCACTAGTCGAGTCGGCCTGCGCGGAAGATGTAACGGGGCTAAAACTATATGCCGAAGCTGCGGATTTGCAATTTATTGCAAGTGGTAGGGGAGCGTTCTGTAAGCCGATGAAGGTGTGTTGAGAAGCATGCTGGAGGTATCAGAAGTGCGAATGCTGACGTGAGTAACGACAATGCGAGTGAAAAACTCGCACGCTGAAAGACCAAGGGTTCCAGTCCAACGTTAATCGGGGCTGGGTGAGTCGACCCCTAAGGCGAGGCCGAGAGGCGTAGTCGATGGGAAATTGGTTAATATTCCAATACTTCAGTGTAATGCGATGAGAGGACGGAGAAGGTTAAGTCAGCCTGGCGTTGGTTGTCCAGGTGGAAGGAAGTAGGCATGCATCTTAGGCAAATCCGGGGTGCTCTATGCTGAGATCTGATAGCAAGCTAGTTTACTAGCGAAGTGGCTGATACCATACTTCCAGGAAAAGTCTCTAAGCTTCAGTTACACTGGAATCGTACCCGAAACCGACACAGGTGGTCAGGTCGAGTAGACCAAAGCGCTTGAGAGAACTCTGCTGAAGGAACTAGGCAAAATGGTACCGTAACTTCGGGAGAAGGTACGCTGTTGACGGTGATGGAACTTGCTTCCTGAGCTATTGACAGCCACAGAAACCAGGCCCCTGCAACTGTTTATTAAAAACATAGCACTCTGCAAACACGAAAGTGGACGTATAGGGTGTGATGCCTGCCCGGTGCTGGAAGGTTAATTGATGGGGTTAGCGTAAGCGAAGCTCTTGATCGAAGCCCCAGTAAACGGCGGCCGTAACTATAACGGTCCTAAGGTAGCGAAATTCCTTGTCGGGTAAGTTCCGACCTGCACGAATGGCATAATGATGGGGGCGCTGTCTCCAGCAGAGACTCAGTGAAATCGAATTCGCCGTGAAGATGCGGTGTACCCGCGGCTAGACGGAAAGACCCCGTGAACCTTTACTGCAGCTTGACATTGAACTTTGATCTTACTTGTGTAGGATAGGTGGGAGGCTTTGAAACCGAGACGCTAGTTTCGGTGGAGCCAATCTTGAAATACCACCCTGGTAATATTGAGGTTCTAACTCTGCTCCATAATCTGGAGCGAGGACCATGTCTGGTGGGTAGTTTGACTGGGGCGGTCTCCTCCTAAAGAGTAACGGAGGAGTACGAAGGTGCGCTCAGCGTGGTCGGAAATCACGCGTAGAGTATAAAGGCAAAAGCGCGCTTAACTGCGAGACCCACAAGTCGAGCAGGTACGAAAGTAGGTCTTAGTGATCCGGTGGTTCTGTATGGAAGGGCCATCGCTCAACGGATAAAAGGTACTCTGGGGATAACAGGCTGATACCGCCCAAGAGTTCATATCGACGGCGGTGTTTGGCACCTCGATGTCGGCTCATCTCATCCTGGGGCTGAAGCAGGTCCCAAGGGTATGGCTGTTCGCCATTTAAAGAGGTACGCGAGCTGGGTTTAGAACGTCGTGAGACAGTTCGGTCCCTATCTACCGTGGGCGTTGGAAATTTGAGAGGATCTGCTCCTAGTACGAGAGGACCAGAGTGGACGAACCTCTGGTGTACCGGTTGTGACGCCAGTCGCATCGCCGGGTAGCTATGTTCGGAAGGGATAACCGCTGAAAGCATCTAAGCGGGAAGCCTACCTCAAGATAAGATTTCCCTAGGAATTTATTCCTCTAAAGAGCCGTTGAAGACTACGACGTTGATAGGTTGGATGTGGAAGCATAGTGATATGTGAAGCTGACCAATACTAATTGCTCGTGAGGCTTGACTATACAACACCCAAACAGTTGTTGTATAAAGCTGAAATCGATTCAAAACCAAACAGTCAACACTGACTGATCTTGATTCAGAATACGCTAGAACTTATACTTTAACTCAAATAATCTGTTAATGAATTCTATTTGGTACGAAGTAAGGCATACATCATTTGATGTAAATAAGACCCGAATAAGTCCATAAACAGTTGTGCTGGCGACAATAGCAAGAGTGAACCACCTGATCCCTTCCCGAACTCAGAAGTGAAACCTCTTAGCGCTGATGGTAGTGTGGGGTTACCCATGTGAGAGTAAGTCATCGCCAGCTCATTAATTCAAAACACCCCCTTAGCTTAATGCCTAAGGGGGTGTTTTTTTATCGGGGTAAAGAAAAAGTAATGAAATTAAATAATAAAAATAATTGGAAAATATTCTATTTAAGTTAAGCTAGGTACAACTATTTATCACTGTATATTTATCTTATGGCTAAAATCTCGCAACAAGCTTCAGCATTGGCTGAACTAATCTTAGAACAGAAGCTTTTATGTGAGGAGTTTGGCTCTGTCTATATTGAAGTTAGTGGTGATGATGTCATTGCTGTCGCAGTTCAAACACTAAATAAAGACCCATTAGTTGGTATCCGTAAACAGCCTACAACTGACGAAAATGTGAGTTGGTATATTTATGGTGGTGAGCTAGAAGAGGGTATTGATAATTTTGAAACGATGACGGTTCGCGAATTACAAGATATTGCTCCTGACGTTCTTCCATATTTAGCTTTAGATGTAGGCTTTCGTTTTATGATTGATGGTGATGATTATGAGGATGTATGGAAAGAAGGTGACGAGGCATAATATATGAAACTTTATAGTAAGTTTCTTATAATCATATTGAGTTGTTTTGCATCGTTAACGTATGCAGAACAACTGGCGCAAGTTAAATATGATGCTTTGCTCAGTCAATACATGAAAATTATTCAAGATACAAAAGTGGTTTTAGATTCAGATGATACACAAGCAACTTTCTCTGAACAAAATAAAGCATTTTGCGAGCGTATTATTGCCTATCAAAATATTAAAAGGATATCGGAAGATAATAGACAATTAGAAAATGCTTCAACAATGCTATTAGCTGCAAATTATTACTTAGAGCGCCAAAGTAAAAGTTTGGAGCTTGATGGGTTTGCTAGGAATTCATTTTGCAAGACAAAATAGCCTAAGTCGTTTGAAGCTTTGCTAAAAAATCAAATTTTTATTTATAGAACCGAATTTAAAATAAAAGATTTAAGTTTTAGCTTAGATCTTTTATTTTGCATTAATCATTAATTTGTTAAAGATATCATATAGTTTTTAATAATTTGATTTGCTACAAATTCGAGTTGTGGCGCAAACTTTCGATTATCTTCTCTTAGTTTTTTAATATTGATCTCCCTTTGCTTTAATTCACAAGTATGTCCAATGAGCCATTTTTCCATACTATCTCTTGATGCTTCAATATGAAATTGTAAGGCAAGGATGTGTCTGTTTATAGAAAAAGCTTGATGTGGATATACCTCAGTACCTGCAAGTAACTGAGCATTCACTGGTAGATCAAAAGTATCACTATGCCAATGAAGAACTTCAATATTTTGTAATGGTGCAAGAGGGTTATTAATTTCATTGTTTAATTGAAGTTTAGACCATCCAATTTCTATTTGACTACCTGTATAAACTTTGGAATTTAAAGCAGCTGCGATAAGTTGAGCACCTAAACAGATTCCAATAGTCGGTAGATTTTTTTCCAAACGAACTTTTAGTAAGTCTATTTCATTTTGAAGGAATGGATAATCTGAAACATCATTTACACCAATAGGACCACCTAAAATAATGGTTAAACCTTGATGTTCGAAAGCTTTATTTAAATTTTCAACTCCAGCTTCAAAATAACGTACACGAAAACCAAGTTGATAAAAAGTATCTTCAAGTGAACCTAGGTCTTCAAAAGCTACGTGTTGAATGACGTAGATTGTATCTGGGAAATTTGACATAAATTTAATTTTATTGAATGGTAGAAAAGGCGTTATTTATTATATTTTAAAAACAGATTCCTAATGTATTAAATCATTTTATTTTAAAGATGTAGATTGAGAAAGGAATCACTTGCAGGTATGAAGCCTGCAAGTGAAGATCTAAAGTTAATTAAAATCAGAAGAAACCAGCAGGTTTTGTTGAATAACTTACGAGTAAGTTTTTAGTTTGCTGATAATGATCTAGCATCATTTTATGATTTTCACGACCAATTCCTGATTTTTTATAACCACCAAATGCGGCATGGGCAGGGTACATGTGATAACAGTTTGTCCATACACGTCCAGCTTGAATAGCACGACCAGCACGATATGATGTATGGGCCGAACGAGACCAAACACCGGCACCTAGACCATAAATGGTGTCATTGGCAATTTTGATTGCCTCGTCAAAGTCTTTAAAGGTTGTAACAGCAAGTACAGGTCCAAAAATTTCTTCTTGGAAAGTACGCATATTATTTGTACCTTTGAAAATTGTTGGTTCAATATAAAAGCCTTCACCGACTTCATGACGTGCTTCACCGCCAGTAAGAACTTGTGCACCTTCTGCACGACCAGTTGCAATACATCCTAAGATTTTGTCTTGCTGTTCTTGAGATGCCTGTGCACCAATCATCGTCGTTGTATCTAAAGGATGACCTGTTTTAATGCGTTTAACGCGCTCAATGGCTTTTTCAAGGAATTGATCTGCAATGCTTTCCTGCACTAAAGCACGTGATGGGCATGTGCAAATTTCACCTTGGTTTAAGGCAAACATCGCAAACCCTTCTAATGCTTTATCAAGATAATCATCATCACGATCCATGATGTCTTCAAAGAATAAGTTTGGAGATTTACCACCTAACTCTAAAGTGACTGGAATGATATTCTCTGTTGCATATTGCATAATGAGTTGTCCAACAGCGGTTGAACCTGTAAATGCAATTTTTGCAATACGTGGATTGGTGGCTAATGGGCGACCTACTTCAGCACCATAACCATTCACAATATTGAGAACGCCAGGTGGTAAAATATCTTGAATAAGTTCAGCAAGAACTAAAATACTAACAGGTGTTTGCTCAGCAGGTTTTAGAACAATACAGTTACCTGCAGCAAGTGCTGGTGCAAGTTTCCAAGCGGCCATTAGAATAGGGAAATTCCAAGGAATAATTTGTCCTACAACACCTAAAGGTTCATGGAAATGATATGCGATGGTATCTTCATCAATCTCTGAGATTCCACCTTCTTGAGCACGAATACAACCTGCAAAATATCTGAAGTGGTCAATACATAGTGGAATGTCAGCAGCTAAAGTTTCACGAATAGGCTTACCGTTATCCCATGTTTCGGCAACAGCAAGGAGTTCTAAGTTTTCTTCTAAACGATCTGCAATTTTTAATAAAATATTAGAGCGTGTTGTCGGGGAAGATGCATTCCATTTAGCTTTAGCTTCATGTGCTGCATCTAAAGCGAGTTCAATATCCTCTACAGAAGAGCGAGGAGCTTTGGTGAATACCTGTCCATTTACGGGAGAAATGTTGTCAAAGTATTGTCCTTTTACAGGAGCTACCCATTTTCCACCAATAAAGTTTTCATACTGAGATTTAAATTGTACTTTTGAACCGTCTGTATTTGGATCTGCATAGCGCATAACAATTTCCTTTTTGTTTATCGATGAACTATCGAAGTTATGAATAGATTTTTTCCATATTTATTAAGATTAGAATGAAAAAGGTTGGAAAAAGGTTGGATTCACACTAAGCTAAAATATATAGACATTTAAATTTTGTCTATGCCGATTAGATGAAACTTATATTTAATTATATTGACGAAATGTCACAATAAAAGAGAAGACAAAGCGCAAAAACTATAGTTAATTATAGGAATGGAAGTCGTTCAATAATACAAATAATAAAAATAGAACGTAAATAATGACTGTCTATATAAAAGGAACATGTAGATGATGGAAATTCAGAGTTTGATAAAAAAGAGACAAGAAATTGAACGGTTAAGACAAGGTAGTACGTTGTCATTAGAACATGCAAGTCAGCTTGAACAAAGTATCATTAGCTCTTGGCATCGTTCCGAATCAGCATTAATTCCTTCTGACCGCACAGCAGCGCCATTAGTGAACCAGGTCTCTAATCATCATGTGAAAAAGGCACCATCTGCCAAGTTAAAAAGTGCACTTCGGATTTGTGAGGATGAACTTAAACATGTTGCAGATCAATCTTCTATGGTACTTGCTGTTGGGGATATCGGAAGTACGATTATTTGGAGTGCTGCAAGTAAGCAAATGCAATCTGCTGCAGAACAGGTACATTTTGTAGAAGGTGGTCAATGGCGAGAAGACTTAGTCGGTACGAATGCTTTAGCTTTAACCTTAAAAACTCAAAAGTCGAGTTGTGTTTTTTCCAATGAACACTATATGGAGTCTATACAAGATTGGGTTTGTTACGCTGCACCCGTGGTCGATCCATCTACTCAAAAAATATTAGGTGTTATTGATTTATCTACGGTATGGGAAAAGCATAATAGTCTAGGTTTGCTTGCTGCGGAGCGTTGTGCATCTATTATTCAGCATGCCTTATTGGATTTAGGACAGCAAAATATTTATATACGTGGTTTTTCATCTCCCCAAATTTTAGTGAATGGTCGGGTGATGGTTTTAACTCCTAGGCAGATTGAAATTATCTGTATTTTAGCATTATGTCCTACGGGCTTAAATTTAGAACAATTACATCAGGCATTGTATGGCGAAAGAAAAATTAGTATGGGTACATTAAAGGCGGAAATGTCACAAATTAAAGATTTATTTGGTGAGCTTGTTATTTCACGCCCATATCGAATACAAGCGAATATTGATGCCGATTTTCTACAAATCGAAAATGCCTTAGATGCTGGATATTTAGAAGAAGCATTAAAACAATTTAGCGGAACTTTTTTAGCAAAAACAGAAAGTCCATTTTTGTGTACATGGCGTGATTGTATTGAATCACGTTTGAGCGAAGCAATTTTCAAAGCACAAAACACAGATATTTTGCTTAAACATTTGGCGCATTATCCTGAGGCTGTGGATGCTTTGGAGCGTTTAATTGAACTTGTACCAAATGATCATCCTGTACATCAAAAAATACTAAAATATCAAAACTAAGTTTTAAAACTATATGTAAATTTGAAATATATTAGTTATAAATCAAATATTTGTAGCTTAGGGGATTTTCACATTAAGCCATTTGAATAATTGTGTATAAACATTTTTACGTACAGGTTGTGTAGATAAAACTAAATCATGCAGACCATTTTTAATTTCACATAATTGTACATTGCCGTGAAAGCGCGATGCCCATTTTTCAATATCTTTTACGTTTAATATTATGTCACTATTTTGAGCATCAATATTCCATTGTTTAGGATGTTTACTTTGATTTGAATACATAACTAATGTTGGAATACTCAAATAAATACCATCATGAATTTGCTTTTGAGCTTCATAAATTGCATGGACAAAGCCTAAATATACACAAGGATAATTTTCCTTTTTCCACTCTAGATTAAAATTCCATTCACCATACATACTGATGTGTAAACTTGGAACATACAAAGAGTTTAGGCCACTTGGAAATTTTATATTTGGAAATACTTTACCCATTTTAGCAAGAATGGGGATTCCAATATTTTTTTCTAAATTTGATTTATTAAGGTCATAAAAAGGGCTATTTACCCAAAGTGCTTTAATTAACGGATGATAAGGATGTTTAGTGGCATATAAGGTTGTGATTAATCCACCAGTAGAGTGTCCTGCTAATAAAACATTTTGATTGCTTTCAGAAGCAATAATGTCTAAAGCTTTGGTAATTTCTTCATTATATTCTGACAGGTTTTTCACATCATAAAATTGCTGATGAGATAAATGTGAACGACCATATTTGCGTAAATCGAGAGCGTAGAAGTTGAAGCCTTGTTCATTAAATTTTTCAGCCATTTCTTTTTGAAAGAAATAATCGATAAATCCATGAATATAGAGAACTGCTTTCTTACATGGTTTATTCGTTAATTTACGAACTAACGTGGCAATGACTTTGCCATCATTGTCATCAGCGCAATTAATATCGGTACATTCATAGCTTTTACCAAGAATATCTGGACGATATTGAATATTTTGTTTTGTTGGTTTTGGCATTACATTCCTTTGTAAAAATACCTGAATTTCACAATGAATATCGATGAGTCTATTAAAGTTGTCAATTGGGGATTGGTATTTGTAGGAAAAAACCTTACAGTGGAAATATAAAAGCGTCCCTAAAAGGACAATCAATGAAAATAAAAAAAGATGTCTATTCTTCGATTATTCGAAAAGATTTTGCTCAACAAATTATGAGAATTTCTAAATCAATGGAAAGCATTTTTGTTGATCAGATGAGCATTATTGGACATTATGACGCACAGTATATATTTAAAATAGATCAGTCGAATAATCATATATACATATTGAATCGTTTGTTTTGTTTGGATTTTTCAAATCCACATAAAAAGCAAATGCTTCAGGTAAGTAGTGATATTGAAAATTTACAATACTCTGAAATTATTCAATTTATTTATCAGCATTTGATGTTTTATAGTACAGAAATAGAGAGTCAAAATTCGATCTTACTGCGTGAAACTGCTGAAAATTTTAGAAAGTTATTAAGTCGTCAGCTTTATATTTGGGTGGGAGCAGAGCAAAGAGTACATGTATGGTTGGAAAACTTAACTCAAGTTCAGGCTGAAATTATTGATCATTTAATGATTAAGGAAGGAATATTTCAACGAAAAATACTGTCAAAACAAAGACAATATCCTGTGAAAATTCCTACAGAAATTACTCATTTATTTGTTGATTTATTTCGCTTAGATTTGGTTTTAGGTGATGATTTTTTTAATGTACAAAGTTTAATCCATAGTTTTCAAGAGTTGAGCTTGAGTACACAACAATTTATGCCAACAGCAAGCTATCGTGTGATGCAATTATGTTTTCCAGATTATTTTAATTTAAATGACTATGTGGAAAGTACCGAAAAAATTTGTATGCTTTGGCAACATGCGCAGCAATATTCAAATATCCTAAATTTTGTAAAACATATTCCACAACAGTATTGGACAAAATCAGACTTGTTTGCAAAGCAGCATTTTTATAAAGGAGAAGCGAGTTTTTGGGATGAAAAAATACAAGTTCCTTTGTTTAATTCTAAACAAGAAGTCAATTGGGTTTTTAAACAAGAAGTGAATGTGGTGAACTGGATTGTAGATTCTATGCAGCATACTAGTAGTCGAATTACCATGACGGCTTTAAGCTTTGTTGATTGTAGTCGTTTTCATAACAGTATTATTTTAGCCACGTTGCAGCATTTTCAATTTGTTTCAGCACGAATGTTTATTTTAAGCTGTGCACAATATGCAGAAAAAGAACAATCATTAAATGATTTTGAACATTTAAAACCTTCAGTTTTGTATTTAGATGAATGGTTAAAGGCATTAAACTCGCATGTACAACATCAAGAAAATGCGGTGAAAGTTGTTTATACCAATTTAAGTCGTTTAATGCAGGCTTATATGCAATATTTATTTGATGTTTCTAAGAGCTTACCCCAAGATTTAATGGAATATATTTTGCCTGAAAGGCAACAGGGGCGAAAATTCATTTTTATGCTCAAGCGCCATAACATCACATTAGAACACTTTAGACAGCATTTTTATTTAAGAGATAATCATGTGAAAGAATTGGTTTTCGATTCTTATGTTCGTGACTATTTGGTGTCATATTTGACGAGTCATCACCAAATTAAAAAAAATGTATCTTGGTTTGGTTTATTTGAGAAAGCAATAAGTTGGCATCATCAAGTGCAAAAAGATGAAATGCTAGAAAAGTTAAAACACAAATATTTAGGATCAACATGGGGGAGTTTTACTAAAGAGCATGTAATTGAGTTTAATCATTGGAAATTTGAAGAACTTAAAAATTTAGATCAAATTTTGGCTGAATCTCAGCATTTGAGGCATTGTCTTGCAGAAAGTTACACACCGCAAATTGTACAAGGTGAATATGTGGCATTTCATATGTCATCATTAAATGATAATGAGCATTTAACTTTAGGTTGCCATTTGAAAAATGAGAAATTGTATTTCGATCAATTAGAATATTCGAACAATAAAAAGGCTGAATCATTACAGATTAGCATTGCAAAACAATTTATTGATGAATTAAACCGAAACAAAACGATGAAATAAAATCAAAAGACATGCTTTGTCGTTTATACCGCTTTTCATCTTAACTTTTTAGTCAAAAATCTGTAGGCTATAGCGGTTCGTTTATGGTTATAGGTCTTATGAAACAAGAAACTGCACTGAAGTTATTAAAAGCTGGTGAAAATGTATTTTTAACAGGATCGGCTGGTGCAGGTAAAACCTATACGCTTAATCAATACATCAATTATTTAAAAGCACGCAAAGTAACTGTGGCAATTACAGCGTCTACAGGTATTGCAGCAACCCATATGAATGGTATGACTATTCATACTTGGGCGGGTATTGGGATTAAAGATACGATTTCAGAAGATGAGCTGAAACGTATGAAAGAACGAAAATATTTAAAAGAGCATTTAGAAAATGCCCAAGTGTTAATTATTGATGAAATTTCGATGCTTCATGCAAAGCAGCTGAATTTGGTGAATAAGGTTTTAAAATTCTTTAAAGAAAGCGATGAAGCATTTGGTGGCATTCAAGTGATTGTTGCGGGTGATTTTTTTCAGCTACCACCTGTAGGTCGTAACGATGAACGTAACCGAGATAAATTCTGCTTTATGTCTGAAGCATGGGTAGAGGCAAAATTTCGCGTATGTTATTTGACGGAACAGCATCGTCAAGGAAATGATTATTTAAATGATATTTTAAATGCGATTCGTAGCCAAAGCATTAGTGAAGAACATAAACAAGCTTTAATAAACACGCGGCATCAAAATATTGGTGATACTTTTACACGTTTATATACACATAATATGGATGTAGACACCATTAACTTCAAACACTTAAATGAAATTGAAAATGATGGTCGTCAGTTCGATGCGCAATGTGATGGTAACGACAAACTGATTGAAACGTTGAAATCTTCAGTACGTGCGCCTGAAAATTTAACCTTAAAAAAACATGCCAAAGTGATGTTCGTAAAGAATAATTTCGACATGGGTTATATTAACGGTAGCTTGGGAGAGGTGATTGGTTTTGAAGAAGATGACGAGTATGGCTGTTTACCGAAAGTAAAACTGACGGATGGTACAACTTTAATTGTTGAGCCTGAAACATGGTCGGTAGATAACGATGCGGGTAAAACTATTGCGAGTTTTTCACAAATTCCTTTACGTTTGGCTTGGGCAATTACCATTCATAAATCTCAAGGGATGACCTTAGAAGCTGCTGAAATTAATTTAAGTCATACGTTCGAAAATGGTCAGGGCTATGTTGCGCTGTCTCGTTTAAAAAGTTTAGATGGTTTGCGTTTGCTTGGTTTCAATGAGCAAGCTTTAGAGTTAGATAGTTTAGCCATTAAGGCAGATAGGCGTTTTCAAGAGCTTTCAGATGAAGCAGAAACGCATTACGATACAATTGATTTAACACCTCAGCATAAAGCGTTTATTCGTCATTGTGGTGGTACATTAAATGAAGTTGAAATTGAGCGTAATGAGAAGAAGCTTGCTAAAAGTGGTGGTAAAACCAATTACGCCACAGCAACTTTAGATGAAACGAAAGCATTATTTATTGATGGTTATGAAATTCAAGATATTGCGGTAGAGCGTGGTTTAACGCCTGCAACCATTATTAATCATTTAGGGCGTTTGCATAAAGAACAAGGTTTAGATATTTCTGTGGCAAGCCCAGATGAAGAAGTTGTTGAACAAGTGCGTAAAATTTATAAGCGCTTAATGAAACGTAAAGATTCAAATCATTTTAATGATGATGGTTCTATTAAGTTACGTCCGATTGTAGATTTAACAAGCCCGAAAATGGGTTATGACCAAGTGCGTTTGGCTTTATTATTTGTTGAGTAGCTTGAGCTTCATATCAGTTTCAATTTGGAAACATGAAAATAAATTGTGGAACTTTATTCGAATTGAGAGTAAGGGACATCACGAATGAATTAAAAAGCTCAATTGGTGATGATTGAGCTTTTTAATTTAATATGCAATTTTGATTTAAAATAAAAATAATTAGTGTGGCATGTTTTATTTAAATTTTAGAAAAATAATCATATTAGAAACACAACTTGCTTCTTGAGCATAATTAATGACTTGATCTGAACCTTATAAGAACTTGACTTTAGAAAAGGTCAATGGCAGTTTTTTGATTAAAAATCGTGCATTTGTATTGTTATTGAACTAACATGTTACATATTGTAACCCAATCAGAAGATATGCTTCATGATCAACGTTGAGCAGATGGCGACTATTCTTGATACTTTGCCAGATCCTGCCTTTATTTTGACCCGAAGTGGAAAATATGTTGCCGTATTTGGTGGTCGTGATAAACGCTATTACCATGACGGCTCTAGTCTTATTGGTCAGTATATTTCAGATATGATAAAGCCTGATAAAGCTAACTTATTTCTAGAGCTGATTAGCCAAGCACTAGAGTCTAAAAAATTACTTATAGAAGAATATGAGTTGAGTAATAGGGATGTGAAAGGTTTACCTGAACAGGGTCCTGTAGAACCAATTTGGTTTGAAGTACGCATTCAAGCCTTGAGTTTTTTGGTGGAAGAGGAAGAGGTTGTACTCTGGGTCGCAAGTAATATTTCAAAGCGCCACGACTTGGAAATTAGGCTAACAGAATTAGGTCATACCGATCAGTTAACAGGGCTGTTCAACCGAAGAAAACTAGAGCATGAATTAACACTACATTATGAGTTATATGTGCGGCATTCGGTACAGACTTCTATTTTGATGTTTGATCTTGATAATCTGAAAATAATCAATGACAGTAAAGGTCATCATGCAGGGGATGAAGCGATTCGAGCAGCAGCAGATATATTGCGCTTAACATTTCGAAAAACTGATTGTGCTTGTCGTATAGGTGGTGATGAGTTTGTGGTTATTTTACCAAATACAGGATATGAGCAAGCACTTCAGTTTGCCAAGCGGATACAAGAAAGTACTAGAAAAGAGTTACGTCAGTTTTCAGTAGATGACGAGCTTGTTACAGCGAGTATAGGTATAACTACTATATTACCGGAAGATAGCTCATGTACAGATACAATGAAACGAGCCGATATAGCTCTATATGAAGCTAAGAATAAGGGAAAAGATAGGATTGTTACTGCTTAAGTATGTTGTATTAAATAATGATTAAGGCTGAGAATAGTTTATTTAATATATATTAAATCTTGTGAAATTGGACAGTTTTATACTGAGATGAAATAAGTTTTTTTGGGATTTATTTTTTAGTAGCTAGTGTAGATATAATATTTTAAAAATATAGATTTCATTAAGTTTTAATTTAAAATAAAACATGAATAATGGGTAAAATAGCCTATCTTAGAAATAGGTTTTTAAATTAAGGAAAAGCATAAGTTTTTTGATAAAAATAAAAAAGATAATTTTTTGTTTTAATTAAAACTATTTATAGGTTTATGTTTTTTATTAGATAAACTAATTTATATAAAATTTTAGTTAATTATAATTAAAGTTGGCTACATTATGTAACTTCTGTAATATTTTTTATACAAAATAGCAATAAAAACAACATTAATGCAATATGCATTGAGTGTTAATTAATCAAATATAAGCCTGAATTATGTGAAAAATAATTAATATAGGGTGCTTAAGTATATGAAAAATACAATAAAATTTAATAGTCTAACTATTGCAATATTATTTGTTATTGTTGGCGCTGAAAGTGTGGTTGCTGCACCAACGTATACGAATAATGGAAATCCCAGTACACCAAATGGTTATAAAACATATTGGCCAAACATTAATATAGAAAGTTGTACACTTACAAATATTAAGTATGTGCCTGACAACCAGGCAGCCACTGATCCTGATGGAGGCAACACTACAGGTACATTTAATATAAGTACCAATGCAGGAGGAGTATGTAAATTATCTGCATTTTTTAATCCAATCGATCAATTACAGAATATTGTAGATAGTAATGGTGTAATTACTACAAAGAGAGCAGGTACATGGGACCCTATAAATGGTGCAAATCCATATTATCAACAGCGAAATAATGATGCAGGGAGTAATTATGGACAAATATATTATTTAAATTTACATTCAGGAACAGGAACTTATGATCCGAACAATCCTGGGCAAGTATATGGCTCTGTGGTCAATGCATTAGGTAAATTGGATTTTAGTGTTTTAACATTAAATAATGCAGAGCTTTTTAATAATGGAAAAGAATTAACTGAACTTGTCAATCCTAATTATATTGTATTAAAAACTGACCGCGCTGGTGGATCTGCTTTAAGTGTAGGTGCGGGAACTAAATTTGAGACTGATGAGTTTATTATAGATCCTTCAGACCTTGAAAAAAATATAAAGCAAAGCTTGTATATAGTTCAAACAAGCACTAATGCTAGTGCATTGAATATAAGTGGTAAAGTCGATATCAAAGGTAATCTAGATATTAACAAAGTGTTATCAGAACATAATCCCCCAGAGGAAAAAGATAAGGTTTATACCAGATTACTTGAGATGGGTGGTGGACAGTTAGTTATTGGTGGTGCTTTTAGGACAAGATATGAAGTTCCAGGTTTAGTGAACTCGATTGCAGATGATCGGTGGATAAATAGAGCAGCAGCAGCATCTTGGGATATTAGAAACGGATCAAAGCTTATAGTTGAAAAAGAAGCTATTCTTGAAAATGCTACAGGTGGCAGTGGAATTAGGGCCGGTGAGAGTAGTAATTTACAATTTAACTCTAGTTTAAATGTTACTATGGAACAGCCTAAAGATAATAATAATAATAAACAATATGCATCTGTAGCAATACGAAGTTTTTCAGGGGCTACAATTACTGTTGAAGACAACTTAACGGTGACAGGAGATGAACATGTATTAATTAGGCAGGAAGGTAATGCTGTTTTCAATATTAATGGTAAAACTACATTAGAGAAAAAAACAAAGGGTGACTATATTCAAAATGATAATTCAACTATAAATTTCAATAATAAAGATATTAATTTTATTGTTGGTAGTGGTGATATTGGTCTTGCAAGTAATGGTTTAGTAAACACAAACAATGCTCATGTTTATTTTAATGCAGC
Organism: Acinetobacter sp. FY731; assembly: GCF_059515905.1. NCBI lineage: Bacteria > Pseudomonadati > Pseudomonadota > Gammaproteobacteria > Moraxellales > Moraxellaceae > Acinetobacter > Acinetobacter sp. FY731. The sequence goes on from NZ_JCAKNB010000013.1 coordinate 18,490, forward strand.
AAATACAGTGGTAAATGCAAGTACTTTAGATAATGCAATTGTAAATAGTAATAATGCAACACTTCATTTTGTTACCGATCTCAGTACGGTTAATGGGAATATTAATAATATTAATCGAGGCATTATTACACTACAGAATGGTCAATTAGATACTAAGTTGACTGTAAATGGTAATTATGTTGGTAATAATGGTATTTTGATGATGGATGTAGATTTAGATGATGATAGTTCAAAGAAAGATTTTGTAACTATTAATGGTGATGCATCTGGTACTACTGAATTACAAGTAAATAATCTGAATGGATTGGGTGCTCCTACAAAAAATGGTATTCATATTATCCAAACAAATAATTCAGATAAAGATACATTTTATATAGCAAATAAAGGTTATGTGTCTGCTGGTGCATACGATTATTATTTAGAATATCGAGAAAAAGGTGCATCGAAAAACACTTTACCAGCTTATGATAATTGGTATTTAATGAATTATGATTATAAAGATTATATTTATACACCAGATATTGGCTCTTATCTTGCTACAGAAACAATGGGTAATACGTTGTTCACATCTCGTTTAGAAGATCGTGAAGGTGCAAGTCAATTCCAAAAACTAAATGACAAAGATAAAGGTAATGTTTGGGTGCGTGCTTATGGCGGTCATAATCAATTTAAAACGATGGATAGTCAATTAAAAACAACTGGGAATAGTTTCGTTACACAAATTGGTGCAGGCTTAGTAACTTTAGGAGAAGAAGATCAGTATAATTTAGGAGTTATGGGTGGTTTTGCACATTATGATGGTAAAACACGTTCAAATTTAACAACTCGTGCATCTAAAGCTGAAATTAATGGTTACAGTCTAGGGCTATATGGTACTTGGTATGCACATCCTGTAGAAGAGCGTGGTGCTTATATTGATAGTTGGGTGTTATGGAATAGTTTTAATAATAAAATTGATACTCCAGATCAAAATCGATATAAATATAAATCATCGGGTGTAACTGCTTCCATTGAGGTTGGAGGTGATTACCTGCTTAATGAAGATACTAAACAAAATTGGTGGATTCAACCGCAAACACAATTAATATATCAAGGTGTACATTCGGATAATTTTAAAGATGCTCAAGGTATTGATATCAATCATGGTAAAGATAACTTACAAGCACGTATTGGTGTTAAAACATATTTAAATATCCCAACAAATGGGAGTAAGTTGACAAGTTATCGCCCATATGTTGCTTTAAATTTTATTCATAATACAAATCCATATTCAGTAACAATTAATGATATTCAGTATGTAAATGAAGGATCTGCTAATCAAGGTGAGCTTAAAATTGGATTAGAAGGGCACACAACGAAGAATAGCCAAGTTTGGATAAACACATCGTATATTGCAGGTAGACATAATCACAGAACTTACCAAGGTAATATTGGTTGGAAGTATAACTTCTAAATAATCTTGAAACTGTATCTTCAAATGTAAAAAAGCCCCTAAATAAGGGGCTTTTTTACATCAAACTTTTAGTCTTTCTTTAAATTTTCATTTAATAAAAATTCAACTAAAGCTTTTTGAGCATGTAAGCGGTTTTCAGCTTCATCCCAAACCACAGCATTTTTATGCTCTAGCATGTTTTCAGAAATTTCTTCGCCACAGTGTGCAGGCAAACAATGCATAAATAAACAATCTGGGTGAGCCAAATCCATTAATTTCTCATTCACTTGGAAATCAGCAAACGCTTTTTCGCGAATTTTTTGCTCTTCTTCTTGCCCCATGCTCGCCCAAACGTCAGTTACAATTAGGTCGGCATTTACTGCAGCATCTTCAGCAGAGTCTACTAGTTCTACACAATGTGCAAATTCAGACAAAAATTTCTCTTGAGGTTCATAACCCTTAGGTGCTGCAATTTTTAATTTAAAGCCCCACATGTGCGCAGCTTCAATATATGAATTACACATATTGTTGCCATCACCAATCCACGCCACAGTTTTACCTTCAATAGAACCACGGTGTTCAACAAAAGTTTGAACGTCTGCAAGTAATTGGCAAGGGTGGTGGTCGTCAGTTAAAGCATTAATTACAGGAACTTTCGAGTAAGAAGCAAAGCGTTCTACAATGTCATGACCAAAAGTACGAATCATCACAATATCAAGCATACTTGAAATTACACGTGCAGAATCTTCAATTGGCTCGCCACGACCTAATTGCGTGTCACGAGAAGAAAGGAAAATTGCACTACCACCGAACTGGCTCATACCTGCTTCAAACGAAACGCGTGTACGGGTGCTCGATTTTTCAAAAATCATGCCCATCACTTTACCAACAAAAGGTTGGAAAACTTCGTTATTGTGCTGCTTTCGTTTCAGCTCAATACCGCGTTGGATGATTTGGTTGAGTTCGAGAGTAGATAAATCGCGTAAAGTAAGAAAGTGACGTAGAGCCATGGTTACTCCACAATAATTGCTGAATAAAAACAACAATTAGTTGTTGGTTGGTTAATGAAAAAAGGAGAATCGAACACTCTATACTATAATTATACAAAAAAGCAAAAAAACTAGCCTTTTTGGTGACCGTCTAAGAAGCGATCGACCGCGTAGTTTATGTATTTGAGCGTTTCTTGATCATCTTGTTCTAGTGGAACACCAATAATAATACGCCATTCTAAATTTCGTAAAATTCCAAAGTAAAGCTGTGCGGAATAAAGAGGATTTTCACAATAAAGCAAACCATCTTCATGGGCTTGTTGTAGAACATTCGCGACAATTTGTTGGATTTTTAATGGGCCATTATCGTGAATATAGCGTGCTAATTCAGAGTTGCGTTGTCCTTGTTCCATCACCAATTTCATAAATGATGCATTTTCAGGCTTTTGAATATGCAAATTGAAATTTAAAAGTGTGTTGATTAAATTGGTGCGTAAGTCTGAAGATTCTTGATTATACGAAATACTAATATCTTTAAAAAATTGCATACGACGATAATCGCAAATCGCTTTAAATAATCCATCTTTATTGCCGAAGTATTTATAAATGGAAGCTTTTGAACCACCTGCGTGATTTACAATGTCATCAAGAGAAACAGCATCATAACCACGACTTAAAAATAATTCAGTTGCACTTTCTAAAAGTGAGACACAGCGTTCATGTCCACGTTTTGTTTGTGGTATGTCATGAATAATTGCCTGTGTAAACTGAAAATTATTTTGCATTCGTATCATTGGGAAAAGGAATTTTCTAAATTATACCAAATATTCTATAACGCATGTTTTTTTCAAAGTATTCAAAAAAAATAGTGTGAATAATCATATATCTTTTGACTAAAGTTCTAGAGTATTTGTTCTATGTGAATATAGATTGAACGAAATTTATAGATATACTCGAAGCTCGATAAATAATATTGATGCTGTGGAAGGGACAATGACACAACAAAAATCTGCAGGTTTAGCATTTAGACAAGCATTGGATGCAGAAAAACCATTACAAATTATGGGTACGGTAAATGCCTACGCAGCTATGATGGCAAAACAAGTAGGATACAAAGCTATTTATTTATCTGGCGCAGGCGTTGCAAATTACTCTTATGGTTTGCCTGATTTAGGAATGACAAGCTTAGACAATGTTTTAGAAGATGTACGCCGTATTACAGAACGTGTAGATACGCCATTGTTGGTTGATATCGATACAGGCTGGGGCGGAGCATTTAACATTGCACGTACAGTGAAACAAATGATTGCTGCTGGCGCTGCTGCGGTTCATATTGAAGATCAAGTTGCACAAAAACGCTGTGGGCATCGTCCAAATAAAGAGATTGTAACGCAACAAGAAATGGTAGACCGTGTTAAAGCTGCTGTAGATGCAAAAACTGACTCTAATTTTGTGATTATGGCACGTACAGATGCTTTGCAAAAAGAAGGTTTAAATGCGGTGATTGATCGTGCTTGTGCTTGTGTTGAAGCGGGTGCAGATGCAATTTTTGCGGAAGCCATGACCGACATTACCATGTACAGAACGGTTTGTGATGCGGTGGGTGTACCTGTTTTGGCTAACATTACAGAATTTGGTGATACGCCGTATTACACAGTCGATGAGTTGGGTGAGCAAGGTATTTCAATGGTGCTGTATCCACTTTCTGCAACTCGAGCTATGCAAAAAGCGGCACTAGAAGTGATGCAAGCTGTTCGTGAGCAAGGTACGCAAGTGAATGTTCTTGATAAAATGCAGCAACGAAAAGAACTTTACGAATTTTTAGATTATCACACCTTTGAAAATACATTAGATAAACTGTTTAAACAGGAGAATTAAAAAAATGGCTGAAGGAAAAGTACTTACAGGCGCAGGGTTGCGTGGTCAAGTTGCAGGAAAGACTGCATTATCTACAGTAGGTAAAAGCGGTGCAGGTCTTACATACCGTGGTTACGATGTACAAGACCTTGCTGAAAATTGCCAATTTGAAGAAGTAGCCTATTTAATTTTCTTTGGTGAATTGCCAAATCAGCAACAGCTTGATGCTTATAAAGCAAAATTAAAATCTTTACGTTCATTACCACAGGCACTAAAAGAAGTTTTGGAGCGAATTCCTGCAAACTCACACCCAATGGATGTGATGCGTACGGGCGTTTCAATGCTTGGTAATTTGGAAACAGAAAACTCTTTCGCAGAACAGCAAGATGTTGCAGACCGTATTTTAGCGACTTTACCTGCCATTATTTGTTATTGGTATCGTTTTAGTCATGACGGCATTCGTGTTAACGAAAATACAGATGATGATTCGATAGGCGCACAATTCTTGCATTTATTACGTGGTGAAAAGCCAAATGAACTGCATGAACAAGTGATGAATGTTTCGTTAATTTTGTACGCAGAGCATGAATTTAACGCATCAACATTTACTGCGCGTGTTTGTGCATCAACATTATCAGATATGCATTCATGTATTACTGGTGCAATTGGTTCACTTCGTGGTCCATTGCATGGTGGTGCAAATGAAGCAGCAATGGAAATGATTGAAAACTGGAAGTCACCTGAAGAAGCTGAACGTGAAATGCTTGGAAAGCTTGAGCGTAAAGAAAAAATCATGGGCTTTGGTCATGCGATTTACAAAGATAATGATCCACGTAATGGCATTATTAAAATCTGGTCTGAGCGTTTAGCAAAAGATGTAGGCGATACAGTGTTGTATCCTGTATCTGTACGTTGTGAAGAGGTAATGTGGCGCGAGAAAAAGTTATTCTGTAATGCAGATTTCTTCCATGCTTCGGCGTATCACTTTATGGATATTGCAACAAAACTGTTTACTCCAATATTTGTGATGTCTCGTGTAACAGGTTGGGCTGCACATGTGATGGAGCAGCGTGCGGACAATCGCATTATTCGTCCAAGTGCAGATTATACGGGCTATGAATTGCGTAAAGTTCCACCGATTGATGCGCGTTAATTAATTAACAAGTTGAAATAAAAAAAGCCCCAAGAGGGGCTTTTTTTAATGTGCTATTGAAACTTAAATGTAATAACTCGTTTTTGTCATGAGTTTAGAAACGCCGGTCATGGCAATCCGCACAGGTAGAGGTAAATCTACACCACCTGCATTGAGTGCAGTATCTCTATGATGTAACTCATCTTCATTCATTTGAGTTAAAATTCTACGCGAGCGTTCATCTTGAGCAGGTAATTGATTAATGTGATCAATTAAATGCAAGCTTACTTGGCGCTCAGTTTCTGCAACAAAACCAAGACTGTATTTGTCGCCTGCAATACCTGCTAAAGCACCCATACCAAAAGATAGGCTATACCAAACAGGATTAAATAAACTGGTGTGGCTATCGAGTTCTTTTAATCGATCTTCACACCATGCCAAATGATCTTGTTCTTCAATTGCAGCAAATTCCATTTCACGACGTACATTGGGTAATTTCGCTGTAAGTGCTTGACCATGATATAAAGCTTGAGCACATACTTCGCCACTATGGTTGACGCGCATAAGACCTGCAACATGACGTGCCTCACTTACCCCAAGTTGAGTGTCTGTTTCATTTGCAGGATTTTCTCGATGTGCAGATGTTGCACCAGGTACTAAGCTACGTAAAGCTTGATCGAATGAGTTGATAAGCTTATCGATACCTGTGAATTGACGCATGAGTTAATCCTCCAACGAGAGCTGTGTCGTTTTTAAGAGTGGTTTAATTCGAATGAGTAACCACACTGAAAATACTGCACTTAAAGTGGCTGTAATACAAAATAGTATTTTCATATCTAGTTTTAAGATACTTAATACAATAATAGAAAATATAGCAGAAGTTATCATGAATATTGCATTTAATATGTTGTTTGCTGCAACTACACGTGCACGATGTGAGCGTGGTGAATATGCCTGCATCATGGCATAAAGCGGTACGATATAAAAACCACCACTTACACCTAATAATGTAATGGCAATCATAACGTGGTAATAACTTACATCTTGGTGAAATACTTCGGTAAGTGTTAGTAGTTCACCCGTATGTGTTGGTACAAAAGATAGGCTTGCTGCTAAGTAGTAAGCACAAATAGCTAGACCAATTGCACCAATAGGTACCATTTTAATATTGACTTCAGTGCCGCCAATTTTTCTGCATAGTAAAGAACCTAACCCAATACCTACAGAAAAGAAGGTAAGTAAAAGACTCACTACATTTTCATTACCATATAAATATTCTTGGGTAAGTTGCGGAATTTGGGTGAGATAAGTCGCGCCATAAAACCAATACCAAGAGTTACCTAAGAGAATTGTAAAAATAAGAGGCAAACTTTTTGCGTATTTTAGGGTTTGAAAGCTTGTTCTAAAAAAGTTCCAATCTACTTGAAGATCATTGGCTGTGATTTTTTGTTTAAGAATAAAAGTACTAGAAATGTAGCCTAAAATAGCAATGATTAAGACAGTCGCACTAATCCAAACCAAATTACCTTGCGATAAAGAGATAACCGCACCGCCTAAAATCATACCAATTAAAATAGCCATAGATGTGCCAGATTGAAATAAGGCATTTCCAGACATGAGTTCATTTGGTCTTAAAATTTCAGGTAAAATTGCATATTTAATAGGACCAAAAAATGTGGAATGTGTGCCCATTAAAAATAATGCGATTAAAAGTAGCCATAAATTTCCAATCAGGAAGCCTACTGTTGCCAAAAGCATAATAAAAATTTCAGCAGCTTTTAAGTAGCGTACCAATTGTGAGCGTTCGTATTTATCGGCAATTTGTCCTGCTGTTGCGGAGAAAATGAAATAAGGCAAAATGAATAACAAAGCAGCAAAGTTATTCAGTGTGCTTACATTTGCGCTTTGTTGTATCCAGCCATAAGTAATGACTAATAAAAGGGCTTGTTTATAAACATTATCGTTTAAAGCGCCAAAAAACTGAGTGATAAACATCGGTAAAAAACGACGTGTACCTAATAGATGTTCGTTGTTATCCATAATTTTGGCACTGCTTTAAAAGTTTTATTAAAAAATGTGAGCAAGTTCTATATTACTATAAAATTCCTGTATGATATTTTAAGGTTATTCGATAATGGATGTCATATAGTATTTTACTCATGTGATAGTATTGATACGGATTTCATATTAAAAATATTAGATTGGTTTAGAGTTTTATGCCTGAAAATTTCAAGTTTAAAAAATCAACATTAAGTTTAAGTATTCATTCTGCGTTGGAACGAATGGGGCATAAACAATTATGTATGAGTATTTTTTTAGGCTTAATGGCGCAATATAGTTTTGCACAAACAGAATCTAAATTTGACTATAGTCCCATTGAGTTACCTGCCGAATATCAAGAAGAAATAAAAGCAAATGCGGCTAATACTGCAAATACCGAATTTAAACCACATGTTAATAAGCAGCTTTATGCAATTCATGAAGATTTTGACAGTTATCAAATGCTTCAAGATCAAGTACATTCGCCAAAACCTGTTGAGGCATTTGCACCTATTGGTATAGATGAATTAGAAAACTTACCTGAAATAGCTGCCGATGATCAGATGGTGCAAGATATTTTAAAGGTGGCTGAACAAGCCAAGCAAGATGCTGAAAAAAATCGTGCAGAGCAATCGAAAGAGATTTTAGTAGGTGATGCATCAAAACAAGATTTGGCGGTTATTAATCAAGCACCTATTAATGTTGATGCTTTAATGAATAGCATTCAGGCCGATAGTAAAGTGGTCGTAGAAGCCAATGAAAGTGGTCGAACTCTAAATTCTATTCATTTAGAAACAGAATCTAAAGAACAAGAAGAAATGGGTTTCTTTAAAAGACTATATTATAAAGTTAGACCACAACAACTTCTTTATGGACAAACAATCCCTCGTATTAGTGCGGAAATTGTCATTAATGATGATTTGAATCATTACTCTAAACAAGAAAAAGAAGCAATTGAGGCTTTAAAAGCGAATGTTAAAGCCAAATTATCAAGTTATACAGTCGAGGCATTTGAAGATTTTATTTCTTCTATTTCTCAATTAAGAACATTGTCTAATCAAGCCGCACAGGCCGTTGGCTTTTATAATGCCGAGTTTAAGTTTGAAAAAGTTGGCGATGGAAAGGTTAAGGTTTTAGTTGTACCGAATAACCCCGTTCTTGTTACAACGGACAATATTGAATTTAGCGGTGCGGGTCAAAATCAGCCACAATTCCAAGTGATTAGTGTATTACCCGATTTATCTGAAGGTGATGTGTTTAATCAGGGTTTATATGAAAAGACCAAAGCACGAATAGTCGATGCAGCAAGTAATAATGGTTATTTTGATTCTTATTGGCGTATGCATGATGTAAAAGTTTCATTACCTCAAGATACAGCCGACATTAATCTGAAATATGAAACAGGTGACCGATATAAAATTGGTGCTGTTGAATTTCGCATGAGTGACCCTACAGAAGAGTTTCCTTTAGATCGAGATATTCTTGAACAGTTAGTACCATGGACAGATGGTCAGGATTATGCATTTTGGCGTGTAAATACTTTAGCAAATAATTTAACAAACTCTCGTTATTTTAATTACACTTTGGTTGATGCTGTACGTCCAGATGCGATTGAGAAAAAATTAGAATATGCACCTGATCTTCAAGCTTTAATTGATTTAGAAAATTTGGCAAATGGAACATCTATTGATCCCCTACAAAGCAAGACTGTCGAAAAATCACCAACTGAGGTGAAGCAAAATATAGTCAATGAAGAGCAGTTTGCAGGTATTGGCGGAGATGATAACAATAAAAAAATTAAGAAACTTCGAGTAGAGCAAGAAACAAGAGAAGATGAAATAGAGCGATTAAAAGAAAAAGCACGAGAAGAAAAAATAATCCCTGTCATTGTGACGTTAAATGCAGATAAGCGAAATAATGCTGAGGTCGGTTTAGGTTATGGTACGGACACAGGTGTACGTTTACGTAGTCAATACCGCCGTGCCATTGTCAATAAACGTGGTCATTCTTTTGATGCTAACTTTGAGTTGTCTGAAAAACGTCAAGCCATAGATGGTCGTTACAACATTCCATATAGTCATCCTTTAAATGACTATATTTCGTTAGTGGGTGGTTATGAGCGTGAAGAACGTAAAGACGTTTCTGATACAGGTAACTTATTGATTGAATCTGCTGTCTTGGGTGCAGACAGAATTATTCGAAACCCTCGAGGAAGTTGGCAACATGTTATGGGTGTGCGTTATCGACTTGATCGTTTAACGGGAGAGGGCGTTTTTAATGTCGATGATATTCCAGATATCTTTTTAGGGACAGGAAATCCAGAACAAGAGTCTTTATTATTTGGTTATGAAATCTCACGTACAGATTCAGATCAACGTGTGAATCCATCGAAAGGATTTAAACAGATCTACAAAATTGAAGTGGGTAGCGATAACCTTATGACTGACGTCAATATGGCAATTGCCAATTTGGGATGGCGTTTTATTTATTCTCTGGGAGATAGCTATGATCATCAATTTGTGGGTCGAGCTGACTTAGGTTATATCTTTACCGATGATTTTAGTCGCGTGCCATATAATTTGCGCTATGTCACAGGTGGTGACCAGTCGATGCGTGGTTTTGACTATAAGAGTTTGTCTCCAAGAGAAGATGGATTTAAGGTGGGTGGTCAAGCCTTAGCGGTTGGTTCGCTTGAATATAATTACCAATTCGCTGAAGGATGGCGTGCGGCTGTATTTACAGACTTTGGTAATGCTTATGATGCAGATTTTAAAACGCCGACTGCATACGGTGCAGGTGTTGGGATTCGTTGGGCATCACCTATTGGTCCAATTCGATTAGATATTGCAAGTGGATTGTCTGATGAAGGTAAACCAATACGCTTACATTTCTTTATTGGCTCACAATTATAATTTACGTTTAGAGAAGATTTATGGCTGAAGTAGAACAGCAATCAGAATTACCAACCCCTTTGCCTAAAAAGCGAAGAATATTAAGAAGTGTCTTGATGTCACTTCTTTTTGTGGTTTTATTCATTGTTGCGGCTTTGGCGGTCATGTTCTCAACGGATCGAGGCAGTAAATTTTTACTGGATAGCGTATTAGAACGTCAACAAATTATTCATTATGAATATGAAAGTGGCAATTTACTGAACGGAATTATTTTACGTAAAGTATTGGTCACCCTAGATGCTGTAGATGTCAAAATTGATCGAGCAGATGTGTCATTGGGCTGGCGAGCAATTATTAAAAAAGAAATACATTTAACGCATGCAGATGTAAAAAATCTACAAATTATAACCAAAGGGCCTCATTCAGATGAACCGTTTAAATATGACGAAATTCGGTTACCCTTTGTTTTACGTTTAGATAAAGCAGATGTTGATAAGCTTGCGATTCATACAGGCACGACACAAGTCGATTTTTTTGATATTCATTTAGAAAAAGCACTATGGGATGAAACGAAACTTACATTTAAAAATACGCGCATGGATATGGGCTATTTAAATGTGAAGAATGCCAATGGCAGTATGACTTTTGATCAGGGTAAATACCCAATTCAAGCAACAGGTGATGTGAATATCCCATCGCTCAATGACAGTTTAAATATTCATGGTATTCATGTTGTTGCAAATGGCACGTTAGAAACGATTGAAGCAGGTTTTGCAACCAATACACCAGACTTGTTAACGGGTTGGGGCGTTGTACATCCACTTCGTGATAATGTTCCAATGAAAGGTGAATTAAAATTTAGAAACTATCATTTACCATTATTAACAGATCAAAAGCTTTTTGCGAAAAAAGGTACAGCCAAATACTATGGCGACATTGAACGTCTAAATATTGATTTAAATACAGACCTAAGTGGAAAGGATATTCCAGAAGGTCGTTATACAGCATCCATGTATACAGACTTAGTGAATCAATTAGATCTTGAAACAGTCAATGGTCAATTGTTAGATGGCGCGGTAAATGTTGCAGGTGTTGTAAGTTGGAAAGATCATGTGACTTGGGATTTAAAAGGTCGCTTAGATAATATTAAGCCTACCGATAAAATTATTCCCCAAGTGATTCGTGATTTTTTACCGCCGTCTTTAGATGCAAATTTAGCCTCTACAGGATTATTGGCAGATGGCTTACATGTCACAGCAAATGTTGGTTTCGATAAATATGAAAATTGGAATTTAAAACTAGATCAAAAAGAAGAAAAAACGAAAAAGCCTGAACCAATGTTGATGAATATTGCTTGGAAAGGTTTAGATCGTGAAATGCCATATATTGGTTGGTTGAAAAGTGATTCAGGTGATGTAAATCTGAGTTTAGTGGAAGATCAACAAAATATTCATGTAGCCACAATTATTAAGCAACATGAAAAATCTGTATTACCAGCAGGACAATATTCGGCACAGTTAAATATTAAAGATAATAACTTAAAGGTTCCAAGCTTTAGTTTTAGCGCAGGTCAAGGTGGTTTAAAAGGAAGTGCCTTTGTTGAATTGCCAACAGATAAACGTCAACTTAAGTGGAATGCATTACTTGATGCGAATAATTTCAATCCGCAAACCGTAGTTAGTGCGGCACCAGTTAATTTGTTGAATGGTCGTGTTAAAGCCAATGGTTATGCGAAGCCAAATCAACAAATTATTCACTTAAATCCAATTTCATTAACGGGACGTTTAGCCGATCAAAATGAATCGATGCATTTAACGGGTAAAAGCACTGCTGCTATTTTACTCCACGATGAAAAGCAAGGCGGTGGATTTAAAAGCTTTGCGGTTGATTATGATGGTGCGCTCAATACGAGTGTTATTGCAGGTAGTCAAGGTCATTTAAAAGCTAAAGTTTCAGGGACATCACAATATATTAAGATTAACCAGTTTAGTCATAATGGTATTGCAGGACGCATTGCGGCTGAAGGTGTTATTAATTTAACGCATGGAATTGGCTGGGATGTAAATGCATCACTTATACGCTTTAAGCCTCAGTATTTTGTATCGAATGTTCGTGGTGAAGTTTCAGGTGTAGTGAAAACACAAGGGTTATGGGCAGATAATATTAAACGAGTAAATATATCGCGTTTAAACCTTGCAGGAATGATTAATAATAAACCGATTCGCGGGACGGGTAATTTAGCAATATTGCTAAGTTCTCACGGAAATGGTCTGCTACCACAGCAATTTGAAGCCAATAATTTATTTTTATCTTATGCGCAAAACCAAATTCAAGCGACAGGTAATGCTCAGAACTTAAAAATTAAGATCAATGCACCTGCGTTATATGAAGTTTATAGTGGTTTACGTGGAAAAGCGTATGGCTATTTAAATGTTCAAGCAAAACCACGTTTAAAAGCAACTGCAAATTTGGCTATAGATGGCTTTAGTTTCAATAATTTATTTAGTATAAAACAACTTACAATTCAGGGTGAATTACCTACATCGGATACAACGCCAACAATATTAACTGCAAAATTGAATTCACTGCGTAGTGGTGATCGTGAAATTCAAAAAGGTGAAATTTCAATTGCAGGAATACGCAAAGCACATATTCTTAAAGTGAAAGCTGAAAATAAGCTTAGTGCTTTTTATGTACAGTTGGCGGGTGGTTTTAATGCGAATAATGATTGGTTCGGTCAAATTCAAAAAGGTGATTTTGACTCCCTTAGAACACGTTTGGTACAAAAACAAAATGCCTCTGTTATTTACAACGCTAAAAATAGTGAATTGTTTATAGGTGTACATTGCTGGATGAGCCAACAAAGTCAATTGTGCTTTGATCAACCAACACGTATCAGTAAAACAAAAGGTAATATTTCATTTGTTACTCAAAATGTAGACTTAAGTGATTTTGCAGCCTTTATGCCAGATGGTTTAGCAATTACAGGTAAAGTGAATGGATATGCAAAAGCATCTTGGGCTCAAAACCAAAAGCCTAAAATTGATGTAAAACTTTTAACGCAAAACGGCATTATTGGTATTACGGGCGATGATCCGCAAGAGATTGGTTCTAATTTAAGATATGACCAAATATCTATTATTGCGAAAAGTATAGCTGAAGGTTTACAGCTACGCTTAGATGTAAAAACACCTGCAATTGGTACAGGTTATGCCAATGTGGTGATTGATCCATACTCTGCCAATAAAGCGATGCGTGGTGAAGTTGCATTTAATGAGTTGCAGTTAAAAGTATTTAAGCCATTTATTGCAGATGTGCGCCGTTTAGATGGTACTTTATCGTTTGCAGGTAAGGTAGGTGGTTCACTGACTAAGCCTCTGATTACAGGTGGCATACGTCTGAAAGATGGTGAAATTAGTATGATTTCATTGCCTGTCAATTTAACCAATATTCAATTGTATTCATCTATAAATCAAAATAACGCAGCTATTAATGGTGCTTTTAACAGTGGACGTGGTGTTGGTCGAATTACAGGGGATTTTGATTGGAAATCGGAACCCAAAATTAGCCTGAATTTGAAAGGTGATAACCTGTTGGTACGTCAAGCACCTTTAATTACGGCTATTGTGAATACGGATGTTTCATTACAAGCTTATCCATTTTTAAATAAGTTGACTGTAAAAGGTGAGGTAAATGTACCACGTGCACTTATTTCAATGCCTGAAGCAACTGCAAGTGTTGTGAATGTATCTCCAGATGTGCGTGTTGTACATGAAGGACAAGATCAACTTGCCATTTTACGTGCTGCAAAACCTTGGGATATTAATGCGGACTTAGACGTACGTTTAGGTGATCAGGTCATATTCCAAGGTTTTGATAGTCGGATTCCATTAACAGGACGTTTGTACTTAACCCAGCGTGGTTCTGAAACAGGAATGCGTGCCAATGGTGCAATTGGCGTAAGTAAGCGTGTAAAAATTGAAGCTTATGGACAAAGTTTAGATTTAAATCGTGCTATTGCTCGTTTTAATGGTGCATTGTCTAATCCAACTTTAGATGTAGATACCAATAAAAACATTCAAGGTAGTTTGGTTGGAATTCGAATTGCAGGAACGGCAACAAGTCCAAGGATTCAAATTTATAATGATGCAGGTCTGTCTGAACAAGAAGCGCTAAATGCGATTATTACAGGTCGTATTAATGAAGGTTCAAGTGGATTGAGTCAGACAGAAGGCTTTAGGTCAGATGTAAATAATACGATTGCTGCAGCTGGTATTAGTATGGGGCTTGGTGGAACGCGTGCTTTTACAAATCAAATTGGACGTACTTTAGGTTTAAGTAGCTTAGCTTTAGATGCTCAAGGTACAGGTGATGATACGCAAGTGAGCGTAACAGGTTATATTACGCCAGATTTGTTCATTCGATACGGTGTAGGTGTATTTACGCCAGTGAACAAATTAACTTTACGTTATCAAATGAATCAGCGTTTATATATGGAAGCAAGTCAGTCATTAGAACGTGCAATCGACTTTTTCTACAACTGGCGTTTCTAGTGGTGTGGAAATTTAAATATTTATAAGTTGTTGTATTTTATATTTATTTATAGGTTTTAGTCTACATTTAAAAAATGCGTGTAGACTATATGTAGACTGTTGAGCTATTTCAGGCTTAAAATGCAAGTGTCGAATTTGTAAATTGAGCCTGAAATGAAACTCAACAAATCTAATGTTGATGCTATTGTATTGACTGAAAAAGGGCAAGCTATTCATCGCGACTCTGATTTAATTGGTTTTGCGGTCCGAGCAACTACAAAAAGCAAATCTTATATTGTTGAGCGTCGGCATGAGGGTAAGCTTTATCGTGTGACAATCGGCAAGACAAATGAAATAACACCAGTTGAAGCTAAAAAAAAGGCACAAACCATTTTGGCTGATATTGCCAATGGTGAATATGAAAAGAAGAAAGAAAGTTCTAATGAAGTGACTTTAGAGCAAGCATTCGATCTTTACTTAAAACAACGAAAACTCAAGCCACTTTCAATCAATACTTATCATCACTGTATAGATACATTTTTATCAGATTGGAAATCTAAGCCAATTTTTGATATTTCAAAAAAGGATGTGTTTGATCGTTTTATTAAACTGACTGAATACAGTCCAACACAGGCAAACTTAACATTAAAGATGTTTGGTTCTATTTGGCGTTTTGCTCAAGTGCATTGGTCAACCGATGAAAACCCCATCCTAAAACACAATCCAATTGATGTAATTCCTGCGAAGCGCGGATGGAATAAAACTAAAGCAAGAACACGCCACTTAGACGAAAGCAACATTCATGTTTTCTACAATGCAGTATTGAATTATTTCACAGAGCGTTCACTTTATGATGACGCATCAAAAAATGCTGTACGTGATCTTGTTCTATTTATTATGTATACAGGCTGTAGACGTAATGAAGCACAAACACTTAAATGGGAAAATGTAGATATTGAAAAGGGTTTATTTATATTTAAAGACCCGAAAAATGGAGATGACCACTTGTTACCAATGGGCGACCATTTATTTGAGATTATCAAACAACGATATGAGTTAAAAAACAACGAGTATGTTTTTCCTGGTTCTAATATGGTTTCAAAAGCCAAACACGTATCAGGTGCACAAGGTTTACTTGAAGCAGTTAGAGAGCAGACAGGGATAGAAATTTCCCTACATGATTTAAGACGCACATTCGCTACGATCTGCAATAACTTAGATTATGGTCCATATACAATCAAAAGATTACTCAACCATAGGTCAGGTGCAAAAAATGATGTGACTGGTGGTTACGTGCAGGTATCTATAAAAAAATTACGGCTTGCAATGAATGACATTGAAGCCGTGTATCAAGGTAAACTCAATTGCTTCGATTAAGAAGCATATTGAGCTGTATTTAGTACAGTTTGGCTTTCCTGAAATGCCAATACATCAGCCTTTTTGTAAACAACACTGCGACCAATTTTTGCATAAGGAATGCCACCGCCAATGCAACGCATACGTTGTAGTGTATGGGTAGAGCAGGATAGGTAGATAGCAATATCCTCTTGCGGAAATAATTGCTGATCATTGGCAGAAAGAAAGCGATTTAAGCGCGCATCTTTATCCTGCTGCGTCATTTTTTCAAATTTAAGTTTCATCAACCTTCCTCCCTCAAACTTTCCACTTCTTCAACTAGAGCGATGGCTTGTTCAAGTTGCCATTTAAAAAAGCGAAACTCACCACCTTTTACGTTCCACGGCACATCATTATCCATTTCAGGTAAATATGCTTTTGCTTGTCCAATATCGTCAAATTGGTTCACCAACTCCCAAGCATCGACATAGATTTTCATTTCATCAAGGATTTCAAATCCATAATGCTCTAGAAAATCTGCCTTTGTGATAAATCCAGCTTCAAGACATACAACATCACGCTGTGCTAAATCCCAACCTTTATCAGCAATAAATTTCGCAGCTTTCATGAAACCTCCTTCAAACTCTCAACCACACTTTCAGGCAAATCATGCTTTGCGATATAAGAAGAAAGCATGTGGTAAATCTGATCTGCCACACTATTTTCAATCAAAATGTCACATCCATTAGCGTGGTGATTAATCTTTAAGTCTATTTTTGAGTTACCCAAAACCAATAAGAAATGCTTACGCTCTTCAATATTTAGCTTCAAAACAAACGGCTTATCTTTATGAAGCTCATCGATGATGAAATTCGCTACAGCAATTTTTTGTTGAATTTCAGTCATTGTCTTTCTCAACCAGTGCAAATAGTTCTTTCATTCGAGCGTATGTTTTGGGTGCTGATTTCTGGTTAATTTCCTCAGCAAGCAACACTTCTAGTTCATCCCAATGATTAACTAGGACGGCCCATTGCTTTGATACCTGTTTCATCACATCAAGAGTGACTCGAAATGTTGGAACAGCATTCAAAAGACCAACACAACGATTAAAATCACTTGGATCATGCGGATGGAATCTAGAAGCATAACCGCCAGAAACAGGACCACTATTGAGCATAGTTGCCATTAAGCACTCACTAGAAAGTCCAGTGTCAGCTTTCATTAGCCAATGCATGGCTTGTTGAATTTCAGTCATTGGTTGGCTCCTGTGCTTCGATTATGGCTTTGTAAATTTTCTCACCATCCAATCTAAATGGGTCGGATGTGATGCCACTTGCTATTAATTGATCTTCAACTGTGTTTTCAATAGCGCATATAACTTCTTTGGTAGGTTCAGGCACAGCCGACTTTTTGGCTTGTTGCCACGCTTCTGACCACACCAACCATTTTTCATGACGAGGGCTAGTCTCCATGTATCTTGTGCCAAAAATAGACTCTTTGTTGTCTAATTGAGCCTTTAGATCATCGTAAGAAACACCACATGATTTAGCGCAATTTTTTTCAAACGCTATTTGCATTTCTAAAGCATCATTTTGAATATCCATCACGCCACCTCGTAATCTTCAACATAAAGATCAATTCGATCAAAGAAAGTACTGCTATCTGGTATACTTTCACGACCTTTGTTCCAAGCTGGCGTCACCAGTCCAAAAACATCCCATGCGGAATCCTGACCACCGTTTAGAACAAGTTTTGCAGCAGCAACATAAAGCTCATCAGAGTTCGAAATATCATAACCACAACAATTAATATCTTTTATTAACTCAGGTGTTAGGTTCTTAAAATCTTCACTAAGTTCAATTTCCATCTCAACCTCAACAGCGAGAGTTACTCTTTTTTTAATTCCCATCACGCCACCTTCGCCAATTTCATTAATTTGTTTTGTGTTTCATCTGTGATTTCAGGGCTACGCAGGTGCATTTCATATTCAGCACCTAATTCATGAGCCGCACTATTACCACCCAAAGCATCCGTCACCAATACATAGTTATGTTGCTTCTTAATCTTCTTTTGAAGTGCTTTATCTTCAAGACGAGCTGTGAAGCCTTGGCTTGCCAAACTTGTAATCTTGTAGCCAAGATAACCAAGCCAAATTTTTAAACCTAAGGCGTTCTTACTTTTAACAATTCGTTTTTGTGTCATGCTGCAAGCTCCTGCCAAGGTTCAAAAGCATACAAACGAGCATTCACAGAACGATCAATTTTTACGTTTAAAACTGCATCAACCATTAAGTTGTTGCGTTTAATTGCCTGTTCAGCTTGAAAGCCGTTTGGAGCTTCAACACGGCCACGGATAAAACCACGACCGCCTTGAACTTTTGCTTTATAGGTCCAGATGTATAAATTAGGAGTGTTCATAGTGCCTCCAACGCTTTGCGTAAATATTTGTCTACGTTGTCTTGTTTTAATAACCAAGTCACATAGCTTTTATCTAGGTCCTTTAATGCAGTACCTTTATGTTTTCCGAATCCGATAACTTTTGGGATTCGGGCAGACTCAGACATTAAATAAAGAGAGTTCATATCTTTAATGCCTAGATCAGAAACAAGAGCTTGTAAAATCACACCAGTAAAATAAATGTCAGCTTTTGCATTGTGAGCATGGCGAAGGTGTTTACGTGCTGTTTCTCGATCTTCCATAACGTGGTAATACAGGGCACCAAGCGTATGAGAATCTAAGTTTTTCCAAACCATTCGAGCTAAAGCTAAAGTACAAATACCTTTCACATTAATTGATGAGTCACTAAGGCGAATAGCTTCAATATCGTAGTCAATATTGTGGCCAATCATGAATTCAACTTCTTTGGGCAACTTAAAGCTTTCATAACTAGGCTTTAGCGCAATATCGCTTTCAAGTATGTGATGAACCGCCATAGCACCTAAAGCGATTGGTTCAGGACAAGAGAAGTATTCATCGAACACATGGTCTTGATCCACCACCAATACACCTTGCTCAAAAGAGCAGGGTGCATAAGCGATTTCGATTGGATAACCATTTATAGAATGAGTTTCTGTATCTAAAATTACTGTGTTCATGCAACAGCTTTCCCTTGTCCTTGTTTGATTACATCAGCTTTAACGGCTTCAAAATGTTGAGCTTCGATACTTATTAGGCTGTCAACTCCATTGTTTTCACAGAACGTCATCACATCGATACCATGTTGAGCTAATAGATCTTGTAGTTCGTCGCGTTGCTGTTCTGAAATCGTTGATGAAACAATTTCAATTTCAATCCACTTGGTACTTTGTTTGTTGTATGTGAAATTGAGTTGATATGCATAGTGCTTCATGCAATCCCACATGTTTTTAAAGTTTGGATGTTCTTGTTTAAGCTCAGACATAAGAGCATTAAAATCGCTAGGAAATTTAGCTTCCATGCATGACTTTTCCCATTGTTCCCACTCTAGTTTTAATTTCTGAACCTCCTGTTGTTCAGGTGTCATTGTGTTTAATGTTTCCTTAACACTATCTATCAAATTGCCTAGAAAGTTACTGTTTTGACTTAAGCGCAAATCAGGTACTGGAACATCACCAAGAGCACCAGCATCTTTAGAGTGATAACCTTCTTGAGAGCTAAACTTTAAAACACGTTGCTGTTTACCTTGGTTATTTGTTTCCAAACATAGGTAAGCCATTGCATCGCATAGTCGATAGATTTCTTGACGATTTTTACCGCCAAGGTCTGGACGAATAAGCGTTAGATTGTCATTTTTATCTTCGGTGGCATGAGCAATGAAAACTACATCACGACCACTTGTAATGATTTTATTAACAAAGGTACTAAACATTGTGTTAGCAACGCCTTGCACATTGAGTTTGAGAGAACCATCACCTTTTGTATTCTTTCTATCATTAGCAAGGTGAGCTTTAATTAAATCAAGCACACGCCCAATAGTGTCAAAAACAACAGTTTGGTAGCCTTCCAAATCTTCTGTAGTTATATTTGCAATATCATTCCAGCGTTCAGCAACAACAACATCTGCACGACGATTAGCACCAGTTCGATATGCACCCTTGTCAGCATCAATAATGAGTGCTTTATTTCCAGTCATACCAAGCGTGGTTTTATACATGCCTGGATCACCATAAAAATAAAGCTTAATTGCATTTACAGTGATGATTTGAGCAGGAGTAATAATATTTATAGCCATGATGATTCCCCTTAGTGAGCGCCAACCCAACCCATACGACGTTTATAAGCCTTACGTTCGTGAGAAGGGATGTGAGATCGTTGAAGATCGATTGCTAATTGTTTGCGACGTTGAAAAATCTTTTCAGCTTCAAAGTTTCGTTGAATCCAAGGTTTAGCAACCAATGTTTCAAGA
Source organism: Acinetobacter sp. FY731 (assembly GCF_059515905.1). Taxonomy (NCBI): domain Bacteria; kingdom Pseudomonadati; phylum Pseudomonadota; class Gammaproteobacteria; order Moraxellales; family Moraxellaceae; genus Acinetobacter; species Acinetobacter sp. FY731. The sequence goes on from NZ_JCAKNB010000013.1 coordinate 39,081, forward strand.
GGAATACGGATTAATTCACCGTTTACTTCCGTGTAAAACTTAAAGCCTTTTTGGACGTAGATAGTTGGACCAAGGCGCATCCGCATATCACCATTTGGTTCACGGCTGAGGAATTCAGCGAATTTAGTAGATGCATTCATTTCACACCTCGCTCAGCAATTTGAACCATTGCTTCAACTTGCTGTGCAGATTCCTTTTCAGCCTGATTTATAAACATGCAAGCCAATCCAAAGAAAAGAACAAACAGGACGATAGAGGCGCAGATATTGCTAAAAATGTTAGCTGTTTTGCCGTGCATTTCTTCGAAAGTTGGCTCACGATATAGAACAGAAGTCGTTTGACTTTTGTTGTTATCAAACTTAGGCGTTTGACTATGTGATGCGGTTTGATTCATAATTACCTCGTTGAGTAAATAAGCCCATGCCGTCGAAAGTAGTGGGCTTTTTTATTGCTTACGAGATAAATATTAGCATACTAATATTAGTAGTCAATAAGTTTGCTAATATTTTTTTAATGTTCTAATTTTTTTATGTTTTAATAGACAAAAGAAAACCCACATTAAGCGGGCGTTCTTTATTGAATAGATTTTTATTTAGAAGCTTTAGATTTTATTTTATTTTTATACATTTCACGGTCAGCCTCAAGTAGGGCTTCTTTTAATCCTTTACTTGGATCTCGAGCTGCAATACCAACAGCAGCACTAATACCTGCATTGTTTAGAGCTTCTAAAATTCTATCTGCTAATTTATGTGTATTTTCTAAATTCGTCTCAATGTTAAGAATACCAAATTCATCACCACCTAAGCGAGCAACTAAATCATTCGAGCGCACTGATTGTTTTAAAATGTTAGCAGTGTTTTGAATTAATTTATCTCCTTCTTCATGCCCCAACTCATCATTCACATGCTTTAGTTTATTTAGGTCAATAATAATAACAGTAGTAGGGTGTCCATAAGTCTTACATCGAGTTTCCTCTAAGTTTATAAGGTCATCCCATGCTCTTCGATTAAAAGCACCAGTTAAATGATCTGTTAAAGAATCTAGTTTTAATTTTTCAGAAACTCGTAATTGTTCATTTAGCTTTAGTTCGCTTTGTAGAATTTTACTAAGTAACTGACTAAGAAGCTCTAAAAGATCGCTGGCATCTTCAATATTCTTAGGTTGAGGTGATGGATCAATAGCACAAAGAGTACCAAAAAGAGAGCCATCTTCATTAATTAGGGGTTGACCTATATAGGCTTTAATATCAGCAATGTTATTAATTTTTGCTTCCGCATATAGTTTTATTTCTTCTGAATTAGGTGCTATACGAGGTCCTTTACCTTGTACCATTTGAGAACAATACGAATCTTCCCAATTAAATACGTGCCCAGGTTGTATACCATATCCATGATCTTCGGTTTGTAAGACAATCCAATCATTACCTTCAGTACGAGTAATCATCCATAAACCAAAACCTAGATGATTATGTAGGTATTTAAGAACCTGTTCGCCTGCTGCATTGAAATCTTTGAAAAGTAATTGATTAATAACCATGATGTTTATTGGCTATGAAAGGGATAATAGCTGGTTATTTTACGCTTAATTTGTTTAATAAACTATCAAATTTTGATTATTAAAAAACCCACATAGAGTGGGTTGGATTTTTGAGAATTGCTTACTTTCTATTGAGGAACACTACAGTTGCGACCATTGCTATAACGTTGGCTACTAGTAGACTTATGAGTGTAATCATAATTAAAAGTAGGTGAAATGTGGATTTTAAGAGTAGTTTAAAAGGTATATTAAATATATATCTTTATTGTTGGTTTTTTATAAAAGAAAACCCACACTGGGTGGGTTGGATGGAGCTTATTCGATTTAATTTGTAATATTTTCTATATAATTTTCTATTTGTACACCAAGTAATTTATTCTCTGGTTTATCACCTTTCAGGTTAAGAA
>NZ_JCAKNB010000014.1:0-36657 GCF_059515905.1 Acinetobacter sp. FY731
ATATAAAAACAAACTGTTTCCTCTATTTTATTGTTTGTTCTATGATTCTTTCATCAAATAAATATTTACTCCTTTGGAGACGTTAGCAATGTTAGACCAAAATACTTCAGCTCAATTAAAGACACTTCTTGAACGCCTTGAAAGCCCAATTGAAATTGTTGCGACTTTAAATGGTTCTGATAAATCAGACAAAATTAAAGAACTTGTGACTGAAATTGCTGCACTTTCTAATTTAGTCACTGCTCGTTTTGACGGTACTAATTCTCGTGCGCCAAGCTTTGGTATTGCTAAAGTAGGTGAGCAACCTCGCGTAAACTTTGCTGGTTTACCAATGGGACATGAGTTCACTTCTTTGATTCTTGCATTGTTACAAGTATCAGGTTATGCACCTAAAGTTTCTGATGAAGTTCTTGCTCAAATTAAAGGTTTAAACCTAACTGCTGACTTCGATGTATTTGTATCTTTAAGCTGCCATAACTGTCCTGACGTTGTTCAAGCGCTTAACTTAATTGCAATTAACAATCCAGGTACAACTGCAACTATGATTGATGGTGCATTCTTCCAAGACGAAGTTGAAGAACGCAAAATTATGGCAGTTCCAATGCTATTCCAAAATGGTGAGCACATTGGTCAAGGTCGTATGACTTTGGAAGAAATTATTGCAAAGTTAGATACAAATTCTGCTGTAAAAGATGCTGAGAAGTTAAATGCAAAAGAAGCATTTGATGTATTGGTAATTGGTGGTGGTCCTGCAGGTAACACTTCTGCAATTTATGCTGCACGTAAAGGTATTCGTACAGGTATCGTCGCTGAACGCATGGGCGGTCAGGTGATGGATACTATGGATATTGAAAACTTTACATCAGTACAAAAAACTCAAGGTCCTAAATTTGCTGCTGAAATGGAAGCACACGTTCGTGAATATGGTGTAGACATCATGAACTTACAACGTGTATCTGACATTAAAGGTGCAGATCAAACAGCAAATGGCTTAGTTGAAGTCACTTTAGAGAATGGTGCAAAACTAGAATCTAAAACAGTGATTCTTTCAACAGGTGCACGTTGGAGAGAAATGAATGTTCCTGGTGAGCAAGAATACCGTACTCGTGGTGTTGCTTACTGCCCACACTGTGACGGTCCATTATTCAAAGGCAAACGTGTTGCTGTGATTGGTGGTGGTAACTCAGGTGTAGAAGCAGCGATTGACCTTGCGGGTATTGTTGAACACGTAACATTGGTTGAGTTTGATACTAAATTACGTGCTGACCAAGTGCTTCAAGATAAATTGAACAGCTTGCCAAACACAACAGTCATCAAAAATGCGTTATCTACAGAAGTGGTGGGTGATGGTTCACAAGTAACTGCACTTAAATACAAAGACCGTGCAACAGATGAAATTAAAACGGTTGAGCTTGCTGGTATCTTTGTACAAATTGGTTTGTTACCAAACACAGACTTCTTAAAAGAAACTGCTGTTGAGCTTTCAAACCGTGGTGAGATTATAATTAACGACCGTAACGAAACCAATGTAAAAGGTGTATTTGCCGCAGGTGACTGTACAACTGTTCCTTACAAGCAAATTATCATTGCGACAGGTGAAGGTGCTAAAGCTTCTCTATCTGCTTTTGATTATATTATTCGTAGCGGAAACTAAGCGAAATTAAAAGAGCTGAAAGTGTCCCCAAACACTTTCAGCTCTAAACTGTAAAACATATTTTTTCTTTTTTGGGAACTTTGGATGCTAACACCAAAGTTCCCTTTTTTTATTTTAAGTTAAAAGTTCAAGGTGTTCCCCATACACCTTGAACTTGTCCCTTAATATACTTTTCTTATTCTAGTTTTTTTCTTTTTCCCCTGGTTATATTCTCTAAATGCAATATGTATGCCATGGATTATTTTTATTGCATACTAAATAAATTGAGTGCTTTAAACTTTGTTTCGAGTTGCTCTTGGGTTTCAATATGCTCAGGATGAGGAATAATGCACTCAATAGGACATACTGAAACACAAGTTTGATGATCATAAAAGCCAACACATTCAGTACAACGATCTACATCGATTTCATAGACCTTTGAACCTTCATAAATTGCGTCATTTGGACATTCTGGTAAACACATGTCACAGTTGATGCACTTGTCAGTAATGAGCAAAGCCATTTTAAAATCCTAAACCGCTTGATAAGCCAAAGACGACGCTGAAATATCAGCAGTAGAATTTGGTAAGTTACGAATAAGTAGAGCAAAATTCATATCAACATCGGCAGGGACAGGAATATCTACGATGTGACCTGAACCTTTTGCATCTTCAATTGAATTGCCTTTCTTGTCTAAAATTTCAGTTAAAGTAAATGTGATATTGCCTGAAGTTGTCATCAGTTCTAATGAATCTCCAACAACAAAACGATTTTTCACATCAATTTTAATGTAATTACCGTTACGTTCTAAAACTTCACCACAGAAAATTTGATGATCAAAAACAGATGAGCCTGTTTCGTAATTTTGATATTCACTATGTACATGGCGACGTAGGAAACCTTCGGTATAGCCACGGTTTGCTAAGCCTTCAAGTTGTGTCATTAATGCTGGGTCAAAGTCTTTGCCTTGTAGAGCATCATCAATTGCTTTGCGATAAATTTGTGCAGTACGTGCACAATAGAAGTACGATTTAGTACGACCTTCAATTTTTAATGAGTGAATGCCCATTTTTGTTAAGCGGTCTACATGTTGTACTGCACGTAAATCTTTTGAGTTCATGAAGTAAGTGCCATGTTCATCTTCTTCTGCAGCAAACATTTCTTCTTCATTACGTTGTAAAAGTACAGGTTCATTAAATTGGTTTTGTTCCTGCATGTGTTGTTCATCTGCATCCGCTTGTGAACCTGAACAGCTACAACCTGAATTTTCATCTAATTGTTTTACTGGAATTACATCGCCAGTTTCATCTTCTTTAGCATCGTGAATTTGATATTCCCAACGGCAGGCATTGGTACATGCACCTTGGTTTGCATCACGCTTATTCATGTAGCCTGAAAGCAGGCAACGACCTGAATATGCCATACATAAAGCACCATGTACGAAAACCTCAATTTCCATATCAGGCACATTATTTTTAATTTCTTCAATTTCTTCGATAGATAATTCACGTGACAAAATTACACGTGTTAAACCCATATTTTTCCAAAATTTTACTGTAGCCCAATTTACAGCATTGGCTTGTACAGAAAGGTGAATATCTACATCTGGGAAGTTTTCACGCACCATCATAATTAAGCCTGGATCAGACATAATGAGTGCATCGGGTTGCATTGCAACAACAGGTTCTAAATCACGAATGAAGTTTTTGAGTTTTGAGTTATGTGGTTGAATATTCACAACAACATAGAATTTTTTACCGAGCTCATGTGCTTCAGAAATACCAATGGCTAAATTATCATGGTCAAAAGCATTGTTTCTAACACGTAAACTGTAACGAGGTTGTCCCGCATAAACAGCATCTGCTCCATAGGCAAATGCATAACGCATATTTTTAAGAGAACCAGCAGGAGAAAGTAATTCAGTTACGTGGGAAAGCGTCATGTTAAAAGGCATATAAAAAATATGTCTTTATTGTAAGAATTTAAAAAAAAGTTTCAACCAAGTAAATTGGTCGGCTTTTAAGGAGAATTTGCCTCAAGTTGCTTTAAAATTTGGCAATCATCAATTCTAGAATCTGTATTACAGCTTGAGCGTAATTCAATAAGTTGAGTTTGGAATTTTTTTAATTCATTTATTTTATCAGTGACTTGTAGTATGTGGTCGTCAATTAGTTGATTGACAGCACTACAGCTTTGAGTTGGTTTTTGTTCTAGTTCTAAGAGTTTTGTAATTTCATTTAATGAAATTTCTAAAGCACGACAGCGCTTAATAAAGATTAATTTATTGAGTGTTTTTTCATCGTAGTAACGATAATTGTTTGCGCCACGAAAACTTGGATGAATTAAATCTTTCTTTTCATAAAAACGAATCGTATCGGTACTGAATCCTGTTTTTTCAGCCACATCTTTTATTCGATAGTTTTTTTGAAGATTCATACTTGACCTTAGAGTTACTCCATAGTTTTCAATAAGCATAATACAAATTGAATGACTTAGTTATTGAGGTTATGTAAATGGCATGTTCTTGTAGCAGTGCACCTGCACCACAAAAGCCAAATAGCAAATTTCGTACTGCATTATGGATTGCTTTGGTTCTTAATTTGGCTATGTTTTTTGTGGAGTTGGCAGGAGGGGCGTATGCACATTCATCAGCACTTTGGGCAGATTCATTAGACTTTTTTGGTGATGCGGTGAATTATGGCGTTTCACTTGCTGTGCTTGGTGCAAGTTTATATTGGCGTGCAACAGTGGCTTTAGCAAAAGGAATTGTCATGGCGACCTTTGGTTTTGTGGTTATTGCTAAAGTGATTTACGCCTATATTCAAGGAATTCCACCCGAAGCAATTACTATGGGTGCAATTGGTATTCTTGCTTTAATTGCGAACGTAATTTCTGCGGCAGTACTTTATGCATTTAGAGAGGGTGATTCTAATATGCAATCGGTTTGGTTGTGTAGCCGTAATGATGCGATTGGAAACGTAGCGGTAATTTTGGCGGCTGTTGGTGTGTTTGGTACAGGTAGTATGTTACCCGATTTAATTGTCGCGATGATTATGGCAGGATTGGGTGTAACAGCAGGGTATCAAGTAATTAAAAATGCAAGATTTGAACGTCAACAAAATAAAGTGTTAGATGCTCATTAATATTGAATATGATCTGAAATAAAAAACCGAAGCTTGAGCTTCGGTTTTTTTGATTCTAAAGAATCTTATTTTTCAACGAAAGCACGTTCAATCACGTAATCGCCTAACACACCCATTTTCGGTGATTCTTTAAGACCATGTTGATCAAGAAGCGCAGCAACATCGTCAAGGAATGCAGGGCTACCGCAAAGCATTGCACGGTCAGTTTCAGGGTTAAAACGTGGTAAACCAATTTTCTCGAATAAATCACCGCTTTCAATGGCAGTTGTTACACGACCTTGAGTGTGGAAATCTTCACGAGTAACAGTTGGGTAGTACACTAATTTTTCTTTAGCGCCTAATTCACCAAAGAATTCATGATTAGGGATTTCGTTTTCGATTAAGTCTTGGTAAGCCAACTCTGAAACGTAACGTGTGCCGTGAACCACGATAATTTTTTCAAAACGTTCGTAAGTTTCTGGGTCACGAATAGTTGAAAGGAATGGTGCAAGACCTGTACCTGAAGAAAGAAGGTATAAGTTTTTACCTGGGTTTAAATCGTCAAGAACTAAAGTACCTGTTGGTTTTTTAGAAACTAAGATTTCATCGCCCACTTTTACTTTTTGTAAAATAGAAGTTAAAGGACCATCTGGAACTTTAATAGAGAAGAACTCTAATTCTTCTTCGTAGTTTGCACTTGCAATAGAATAAGCACGCATTAAAGGCTTTCCATTTACTTCAAGACCAATCATCACAAATTGACCGTTTTTAAAACGTAATGCGACATCACGAGTAGTTTTAAAACTAAATAACGTGTCATTCCAGTGGTGAACGTGAGTAATCTTTTCGACGTTGAAAGCAGCCATTAAAGGTCTCAATAATTATCAAATTAGAACAGCTTGCTATTCTAATCTAAAATCATTCTCGATAAACTGAATATATTTAATTGAGCTTATCAGAAAAAGTGATTATGACTGATCTAAAAATGCCAATAATTGGTTATATGAAGTCGCCTTACACAGAAAAGTTTGGTATTCCACGTCAACCGAATTTGGTACAAGTCGAATCTTATATAGAAATGGTAGCGCCTTATAATGATCTTTTAGCATTTGAGGGTATTGATGAATTTAGTCATCTTTGGTTAATTTGGCAATTTCACGATAATAAAAATCAGCAGGAAAATCCGAAGTTTAAAGCACAAGTGCGCCCGCCAAGGTTAGGTGGAAATAAGAAAATAGGGGTGTTTGCAACGCGGAGTATGTACCGACCTTCGCCTATGGGTTTATCGGTTGTTCAATTTAGAAAAGTAGAAAAAGTGGGTAGATCTGTACGTTTATATGTGATGGGTAGTGATTTATTAAATGACACACCAATTTTAGATATTAAGCCTTATATTCAATATTCGGATGCCGTTCTTGATGCAAAAAGTGGTTATGCGCAAGATGAACCTTCACGAAAGAAAGTTGTTTGGTCGCAAAGTGTTCAAAATGAATGTGACAAATTATTAAAAGAACACAGATTATCGAATCAGTTGATAGATGAATTAAATCAAGTACTCAGTTTGGATCCTCGACCTGCTTATCAAGATGATGCTGAACGTATTTATAAAATGAAATTTGCAGAATTTGATGTTTCATTTCAGGTGATCAATCAAGAAATTTATGTGTTGCAGATTGAATGAAAAGCAGAGGAAAGTAGATTTAGAACATTCAATAATTTGGTATAGTGAGATCAGTTTTGGGGAAAGCGTAATGACATATAACTTTGAAATTGATACAACTTGGTGTTTAGAACAATTATTAAAAGATGGACGGATTACAGAGCGTGATCGGAGCTTAGTCCAAACAACACATCGTCAACGAAATCAATTGAAATGGCATGCTTTAGAATGGATAGCACATTTTAATTTAAAAGATCATGCTCATCCTCAAGCAATGCTGACTTTAAATAGACTAAGTCAGTGGTTGGCTGAAAAAGCACAAATCCCTTTATATGTGATTGATCCGTTAAAAGCAGATGTAACGGCTTTAACAGGCGTAATGTCACATGAGTTTGCATTACGTAACCGTATTTTAGCTGTGGAAACAAATGCGAATGAAGTTTTAATTGCTTCCGATCAGCCTTACCAAACAGAATGGTTAAGCAATTTAGAGCGTAGTTTATCTCCAAGAAAAATTAAGCGAGTTCTGCTTAGTCCAGATCAGCTTCAACGCTATATTATTGAATATTATCAAGTGAGCCGAGCTGTTTCAGGTTCACAAAAATCTTCTGCTTATGAACGTGACAACAAAGGTGTAGAAGCACTTTTACAACTCGGTGATACACAGAATCCAGATGCAAATGATCAGCACATCGTAAAATTGGTAGATTGGGTATTACAATTTGCCTTTGAACAAGGTGCAAGTGATATCCATTTGGAACCACGTAAGGACAACGGTAAAATCCGTTTTCGTATAGATGGTGTGCTGCATACAGTCTATAACATGCCAGCAAATACACTTATGGCCGTGATTTCTCGCATTAAAATTTTAGGGCGTATGAATGTTGCAGAAAAGCGTAAACCACAAGATGGTCGATTAAAAACTCGAACTCCAAAAGGTCGTGAAACAGAACTTCGTTTAGCAACTTTACCTACAGCATTTGGTGAAAAGTTGGTGATGCGTATTTTCGACCCTGATGTATTGGTTCGTAGTTTTCAACAGTTGGGTTTTGAAGGACATTTATTAGAAAGTTGGAAAGCTTTAACCACGCATAGTCACGGTATTATTTTGGTGACAGGGCCAACGGGTTCGGGGAAAACGACCACGCTTTATTCAACATTGAAGCAACTTGCGACTGAACAAGTCAATGTCTGTACTATTGAAGATCCAATTGAAATGTTGGAACCAAGCTTTAACCAAATGCAGGTGAATACAGGTATCGATTTAGGCTTTGCTGATGGCGTGCGTGCTTTAATGCGCCAAGACCCAGACATTATTATGGTTGGGGAAATTCGAGATCACGATACTGCTAATATGGCAATTCAAGCTGCACTTACAGGGCATTTGGTACTTTCAACGTTACATACAAATGATGCGCCATCAAGCTTAACTCGTTTGCATGATTTGGGTATTCAATCATTCTTAACTTCAGCAACTATTTTAGGTGTACTTGCGCAACGATTAGTGCGTACCTTATGTCCACATTGTAAAGAAAAAACAGTAATTAATGAGCAAGAATGGAAGCATTTAGTATTTGATTATACGGTGCAAACTCCTGACCATGTTTATAAAGCAGTTGGTTGTGAAGCATGTCGAAATACTGGCTATAAAGGGCGTGTCGGGATTTATGAGTTCCTACCTTTAAGTATAGATATGAAACAGCAGATTAGTGCAAATGCACCTTTAGGTGAATTAAAGCTTCTCGCACAAAAAGAGGGTGTAGAGCCTTTACGTATTGCAGGGGCAAGAAAAGTGGTTGCAGGTTTAACCACCTTAGAAGAAGTGCTAAGAGTAGTACCTTTAAATTAATTATTTCTGTCTTAATATTCGCCTCATCTTTGTTTGTTTTAATAGCTTTATCGAAATGACAAACAGAGATAGAGGCAAAAAATGAAAACTTTAATTAATACACTTTTATGTACTGTATTACTTGGTTCAGCGACAACTGCAATGGCTGAAACGGCTGTAAATCAGCAAGCGCTGAATAAAGTAGTTACTGTAAAACAAGCATTAACAATGAAAGATGATGCTAAAGTTCAATTAAAAGGCTATGTTGTTAAATCTGTTGGCGATGAAAAATATGAATTCCGTGATCGTACAGGTTCAATGACGGTAGATATTGATGATGAACTTTGGATGGGTAAAGAAATTTCAGCAAAAACACCCGTTGTGATTATTGGTGAAGTAGACATCGATTATAAGCCGATGAAACGCGTTGAAATTGATGTAGATGCAGTTAAATTTTAATTTGCATAGAAAACATGAATTTATGATGCTAAAAGACCACATATTTTTGTGGTCTTTTTATGTAAAAATAACATGATATCAATCTATGGAAAGGAAGTTCATCATGAGAATTCTTTTAGCAGAAGATGATTGTTCTCAGGCAGAAAGCATAAAAACGTGGCTAGAAATGGATGGTTATTCTGTTGATTGGGTAGAGCGCGGTGATCATGCAATTTTAGCAATAGAACAACATCAATATGATTGTATCTTATTAGACCGTGGTTTACCGAAAGCAACGGGAGATGAGATTCTGAAAAAGATAAGAGAAAATCAGTCGCATATTCCCGTAATATTTCTAACTGCAAAAGATAGTATTCAAGATCGGGTTGATGGCCTAGATTTAGGTGCCAATGATTATTTGGTTAAGCCATTTAGTTTGGAAGAATTATCTGCACGATTACGTTCACAACTTCGACAAATGCAAGTGACAAATACCAGTAAAATTCACTTTGCAAATTTAGAGTTAGATATTGCTGCCAAACAATTAAAACTGAATGATGAGCTTGTCGACTTAACAGCAAATGAGTTTAAAATTTTATATAAACTTATGCAAAATCCAACGCATACAATTACTAAAGAACAACTTCAGGAATCACTCTATGCTTGGGGTGAGGAAATTGAAAGTAATGCAATAGAAGTATTTATTTATCAAATTCGCAAAAAAATTGGTAGTCAATATATCAAAACGATTCGTGGGTTAGGTTACAGAATGAATCAGGAAAACTAATATGTCGGAACATCCAAAATCGACAGTTTCATTACAACATCGCTTAGTTAAAAGCTCAATGATCGGCTCTGTATTTGCAGGGCTCATTGCGCTTGTGTTGTTAATGGCAATTAGTACTTATCAAGCTTTGAAAGTACAAGATGAAATTATGGATGAAATTTCTGATATGTTGTTAATTGATGATATTTCTAGTGTTTCCAATTCACAGTTAGATGAGCTGAGTGAAGAGTTTGATATTCAATATGTATTGAAAAATCACCAACAGGTACTATCACATTCTGAAAATTATGATGCAGTTACTGAAAATTTTGAACCTGTAGATAAAGCATATAATGTGATCTGGAAAGATGGAAAGTTATGGCGTACTTATATTCAAACGAATGATGGATTATCGACGTATGTCATTCAACCTTTGAAATATCGTTTTGAACATTTGCTGAATACATTTGCTGTCTATGTTGGTGTCCTGTTGATTTTATGGTTAATTCAATGGCTATTTATTCGAATTATGATCCGTCGTCAATTTAAAAGTTTTAATATTTTGGCACGACAAATTTCTGAAAAAAATGCAGATGATTTAGCACCTATACATACTCAGAATATTGAGTTTATTGAGTTTATTGAGCTTCAGCCAATGATTTTGCAATTGAATAAATTGCTGCAGCGCTTGGATACATCTTTGCAAGCAGAACAACGATTTACTTCAGATGCTTCGCATGAGTTACGTTCACCACTTTCAGCTATTCAAATGAGGCTACAACTTTTACAACGTAAATATTCAGATCAAGTTCCCTTACAGCAAGATTTAAAGCAAATTCAACAAGACGTAAATCGAGGAACACTCGTACTTGAAAATTTACTGTTACTAGCAAGATTAGATCCTGAAAATCAGCGAAGTTTAGTTAGAGAACAGGTAGATTTAAGTGCGCTAGTTAAAGAGGTAGTTTATGCCTTACAGCCGTTTATTGATGAAAAAGCGATAGATGTTGGTGTGAATATAGATGAGATTTTAAATCTTAATGTTAATAAGCAACTGATGTTTATTTGCATCCGAAATATTTTAGACAATGCAATTCGCTATCTTCCTCAAGCTGGAAAGGTTGAAATAACAAGTGAAGTTGTTGGAAATTGTGTGAAATTAAAAATCATTGATCAGGGAAATACTGTGACTGATGAAACAATTCAAAGAATGGGAGAGCGGTTTTATCGTGCTTTAGGTACTAAAACGGTAGGGTCTGGTTTAGGTATTTCAATTTGTAAAAAAATTATTGAATTACATTCTGCTCATATTGAGTATTCCAAAAATCAATATGGTGGATTATCGGTCATCATATCGTTTCAAGAAAAATAGTTTTAAATATTTTTATGATTAGTTTTAAGCTTTAGTGAGCAATAAAAAAGCAGTATGCGCTGACTCATACTGCTTGTTCCCACGCTTATTATTATATTTTGGGTATTTATTATTTTGTCAGAATTAGGCGATTATTACGTGTTAAGCGTAAACGGTATTCTTCGCCAGCATGCATAATTCTAATTTCACGGCCTAAAGAAAATAAGTTGTTTGAATATAACATTGGTAAAGAGTGAGCTGTTTCGTTACGAGTAAATAAGCTAAAAGGTGCGTTCATTTTTGTTAACTCCGTGGTGTGTGGTGAACGATTTAAATGATAATCATTATCGAATAGACCTGTCAATAATTTATTTTAAAAATTTGTGTAATCAGATAGAACGTATACACTGAGTTTCTGAAACAAAGAAAAGGATGGTTTCATGTCAAAGCCTCAGTTAGATGTTGCAATTGGTTTACTTGTTCATAAAAACCAAATTTTGGTGGGGTGGAGAGAAGAAAATCAACATCAAGGAAATAAACACGAATTTCCTGGTGGCAAGGTGGAAAATGGTGAAATGCCGATAGATGCTTGTCGTCGTGAAATATGTGAAGAGGTCGGGTTAAATTTAACAAGCTGGCAAAAGTTTGATCTAATTAGACATGAATATGATGATGTTATTGTCCAACTACATTTTTTTATTACTCAGATATCTACTGAGGACAGTCAAAGAATAGAAGCACCATGGAAATGGATCGCAAGAGATCAGTTATTCGATTTAAATTTTCCTAAAGCAAATACTGCAATTGTGAAGCGTTTATATTGGCAACGTCTAATTAAGATTAGCCATGATTTATCTGTATTAACCGATTTACCAGATGATCGATTGTTATATTGGCGTATAGACGCCTCTGAATTTTCACATGAAAATTTCTCTGCATGCAGTATTGAAAAATTATCTAAGCTTATTGTGAATTTTGATATTTGGAATAAATTAGGTGATTTACAACAGAATGCAATTCAAACGATTCATTTAAAACAAGAGCAATTATTGAAACTGACTCAAAGCGATTTAAATTTAACAAAAAGATATATTGCCGCATGTCATAGTTTAGATGCTTTAAAGCATGCAGAGCAGATTGGTTGTGATGCTGTGTTTTTAAGCCCAGTATTCAACACAGAAACACATCCTGATGCAGAAGCTCTAGGTTGGGATAAGTTCGCTGATATGGCAATACAGGTGAATATGGTGATATTTGCTTTAGGAGGGGTGTCACCTGAACTATTAGCTGATGCACAAAAACATCATGCATACGGTGTGGCAGGCATTCGAAGTTTTTAGTCGGTATTTATTTTTGACCCCAAAAATGCATTAAAGTCTAAAGTGACTTCAATGCATTTTTTGCTTCTGTAACTGCTTTTATATTGTTTTGCTTTTGAGCTGCATTTTGAATGGTAAGCCAAAGCTGACGTTTCATGGTATTGGTTTGTGCATAGCTTAAACCACGTCTAGCTAAAGACTCTGCATTTTTTGCATTGTCCTTTTTCAATGAAATAAGTGATAAATACAAATATGTGTCAGCAGATTGGGGGGCAAGGCGTTGAGCTTGTAAAACAAGACGTTCAGCTTTATCGAACTGACTTGCGTTATAACTGGTTTTAGCTTGAGTCATTAAGCTTTTATAGGCAGGTAATGACTCTCCATCTTCTAACTTTTGTTTCACGCTAGATGTTGGTGGTGCTTGTAGTTTTTCACGCTTAATTTCATCAAGCTCGTAGGTTTTAATGACTACACCATGTTCATTTCTAAACTCTTTAGCTTGAGGCTTAGAAGAATCGGTTTTTTTAGACTCTGGCTTGCTTGGGAGGCTTTGACACCCCACTAAGCCAAGAATAATGCATGTGGTCGCTATCAGTTTATACATAGAATAACCTTTTAGTTTGCAAAGCCACCGCTAGAAATAATACGTCCGCCATTTTCATCGGTGCTATCACTTTCACGAATCAGGTTTTCTATACTGTCAGAACTTTCAGTATTTTCATCATCTGTTTGTGTATCAGGATTGTAAGATGCTGTTGGATCATAGTATGGCAAACCGCACTCTGTTACTTGAGTTGGTGCTTTATTGCGTAATACAGGAATATTCATCGCACCATTACAGTTTGGTGCAGATAGGAAACCTGAATAACGATCTAACCATAACCATTGAATATTATCTGGTTGGCGTAAATTGACAGGTTTTTGGCGTAATTGTTTCATTACGTTTGTCCAAACAGGAAGCGCGCCTGTTGAACCTGTTAATCCTGTCGTTGCATTATTATCTAGACCAAGCCATACAACGGTTGCATAGTTGCCTGAATAGCCTGCAAACCAAGAGTCACGTGTATCATTTGTTGTACCTGATTTACCTGCCAGTTTTAAGCTTGGTGCTAAAACAGAATTTGCTGCACGTCCTGTACCTGATGCAATAACTTGTTGTAAGCCATAATTGAGCATATATGCAGATGATGGGTCTATAGTTTGTTGAACGGTTAGGCTATAACGGTCTAGCACACGTCCTTTTGCATCTACAACAGTACGAATAGACTTCACAGGATATTGGAAGCCGCCAGTAGCAAAATTATTGTAAATGTTTAAAACTTCAAGTGGAGATAAATCTACAGCACCTAAGAATGTAGAAGGGTAGTTTGGAATTTTATTCGCATCGATGCCAAACTTCATTAATTGGTTGCGGAAACTACTTACCCCAAACTCTTGCCCTAAACGAACAGCAGATAAGTTGTATGAGTTTGCAAGGGCTTGAACCATAGGTACTACGCCATGCTCACCGCCACTATAGTTTTTAGGCGTCCAGTTTTTACCATTTGAAGGAATACTAATGTAGCTATCTTCAATTGGCGTTGCCCAGTTATAACGACCAGACTCTAAAGCATTTAAATAAATAATAGGTTTGAGTAATGAACCAACTTGGCGTTTTGCATCTAATGCACGGTTAAAGCCTGTAAAATCTTGCGTTGAACCAACAGCTGCAACAAGCTCTCCATTTTCAGGATGAGTGATAACGACCGCACCTTGCAAGTCTTTTAAGCGTTTAGGATTACCATTTGCTAAACGTGCAACGGAAGATTTAAACGCATTTTGAACATTGGTTTGTGCAACAGGATCGAGTGTTGTAAAAATACGTAGACCTTGGTTAGTTAAATCACTTTCTTGATATTCTGCACGAAGTTGGCGACGTACAATATCCATAAAGTCTGGGAAACGTGAAGGTCCTAAAGTTGGCTTATTAATAACATTGAGTGGGCGAGCACTTTCAGTTTCAAATTGCTGTTCTGTTAAATACCCCATGACCAACATATTGTGTAAAACAATATTGCGACGTTTAAGTGCACCTTCAGGATTTCTCCATGGATTGAATAATGTTGGACCTTGAACTAAACCCACTAAATAAGCTTGTTGTGCAATATTGAGTTCACGTAAAGGTAAACCAAAATAAAATTGAGCAGCTAAACCATAACCATTAATCGAGTAGTTACCGTTTTGACCTAAGTTCACTTCATTTAAGTAAGCTTCTAAAATTTCATTTTTATCGTAGTGCAATTCAATAAGCATAGCCATGAATGCTTCATTTACTTTACGTTTTAATGTTCTTTCAGGAGATAAGTAAAAATTCTTTACAAGTTGCTGAGTTAGTGTTGAACCACCTTGACGTTTACCACCTGTTACATTACTTACAAGCGCACGTGCTGTACCACGAATAGAAATACCATGATGACTATAAAAGTTACGATCTTCCGTTGCAATTAAGGCTTGAATAAGTGGTTTTGGTACTTTATCTAATTTAATAAGAACACGGTCTTCATTATGTTGAGGATAAATACCACCAATAAGCATTGGCTCTAAGCGTGCAATACCAGTAGAAGATGGCTTAGTCGCACTGACTTCAGAAATAGAGTCATTATTAAATGTAACTTTTAAAATTTGCTCAGGCTCTACGCTATCGCCAAAATCGAAGCCACGTGTATGTACATAAACAGAATTACCTGAATTGGTGTAATTGCCTGTTTTTGTATAGTTATCTGAATTTTTATAACCCAAAAAATTTAATTCTTGAAGAAGATCTGACTGGCTAACAGGTGCATTGCTATAGATTTCTAATGGGCGAGCAAAAACTTTTGCTGGAATATCCCATCTATTGCCTTCAAATTTTTCACGAACAATATTATCCATACGAATAAGATAGATACTAAATGCTACAAATAAGGCAATAACTACAATACAAAAAAGAAGGGCAAATATGCCAATGCCACGTTCAGACTTCATATATCAGAATAAAATATTATTAAATTATGCTAATCATGCGAAGCTTTTAATCAATTTGCAATGATTAATGTGTTTATATCTTTAAAAAACTCATATATTACTAAGAGAAATTTCTAGTCCTAATTTTTAAAATTTTCTGTGATAGTGATATTATAGATAACGAATCGTAGTGGAGCGATATCGCTGGTGCAAATTTCACATAAGAATTTTCGTAACATTGGTTTAATTGGACGTCCAGATAAATCTTCAGTTGTTGAAACTATTAGTCTTATACATGATCATTTAATTAATATTGGTCTACATCCAGTTTTTGACTCGGAAACTGCTGAACTCGTCCCATATAAAAATACGCAAACTGTAAGCCGTGCTTTATTAGGTGAAGTGGTTGATTTAGTCATTGTTGTAGGTGGTGACGGTTCGTTACTTCATGCTGCACGTGCATTGGTCAAGTTCAATACGCCTGTAATTGGTGTAAACCGTGGTCGTTTAGGTTTTTTAACAGATATTAATCCAACAGAAGTGATTTTTAAGCTTGATCAAGTTTTAAAAGGTCAGTTTCAGTTAGATCGTCGTTTTCTTCTAGAAATGGAAGTTCGTTCAAAAGGCGAAATTATTTACGAAGCCATTGCGCTCAATGATGTTGTATTACATGGTAAATCTGTTCATATGATTGATTTCGATTTAAGTATCGATGGTCAGCATGTTTATCGTCAGCATAGTGATGGTTTAATTGTATCTACACCAACAGGCTCAACGGCTTATGCTTTATCTGGTGGTGGACCTATTTTGCATCCGAGTATGGATGCAATAGCACTGGTTCCTATGCATCCGCATACTTTATCTTCGCGACCAATTGTGGTGGGTGGACAAAGTGAGGTTAAAGTTGCTGTACGTGAAAATCGTGTAATGCCGATGGTGAGTGCGGATGGGCAACAAAGTGTTTCATTGGGTGAAGGTGATACTTTGCATATTCGTAAACATCCTTATAAACTTAATTTACTTCATCCGCCGGGCTACGATTTTTATATGGCTTGTCGTACCAAATTAGGATGGAATCAAGATTTTGAATCTATGCAAAAACAGGATTAATTATGAATATTGAACAAATGTTAGCGGCACTCAATCCTGAAATTGTAGGTCGTTTAAAAACAGCAGTTGAAATTGGTAAATGGCCTAATGGTATTGCTTTAACGCAAGAACAACGCCAAACGTGTATGCAAGCTGTTTATGCTTGGGAAATAAAGAACCTTCCTGAAGCAGAACGTAGTGGTTATATTGACCGTGGTACCAAAGAAGAAGATGAACATTGTGACTCTCATGTTGAAGAGCCAGAGTTTCAACCTGTTCGTTTTATTTAATTAGTAAATATAATGGTTTGTTAAATAATCAAAAGCCCAATATTAAATTGGGCTTTTGATTATTTGTGTATTTTAAAAGGTGTATATTATTACTTTAATCGACACTCAATATTACACATAAATGAACAGCGATTCCTATCTCATTTGGACACATTAGGGTTTGTATAATCGCTATTATGTTAAATAATCTAAGCTCTTTACTATAAAATTACTCATAAATTATTTAGATATAGCAAAATGAACGAACAGGAAATTTATCAAAAAATTGGCGAACTTCTATGGTCAATAATGGCAACAGAAGCAAGAATTATTTTTTGTGAAGGATATATTTATCCTGATACTAATTCATGTAGTTTTGAATGGTTAACTCAAAATAATAAAAAAGATTCATTTGAATTTGATGACTATCCAATTGAAATTGGAAATCAAATCATATCCTTAATAACAAAGTTGAGAGCATTCGATGTTTTTAGAGAAAAATGGACACATTTTAAAATTTCATTAACGGAAGAAGAAAAAATAGGTTTTGAATTTGCTTATATTCCTGAAGAAGATAGTTGGGTAAGTCTTTATATGAAAGGCATTAGTGATCTTTCTGAAGAAGAATTAGATAAAGATTATCCTCAAATTCCGAAAGACTTATGGAAAGAAAGATTAAGAATTAAGAATTAAGAATAGTTATAATTAACATAATACACGTTATACGAAATGCTAATTTTTATTCCTTTTAATTCAATTATTTAATACTAATTAAAAAGCCCATTCTCCATTGAATGGGCCTTTTAATGGATTTTTTATGTTTCGCACTTAATAAATAATCAATTTTTACTGTTTTATGTAGTCTAATTTAATTCTGAAGCAGAAAGAAATGTCCAAATAAAATAAGAATAGATATCTGAGTAGTTATTGATTTTGTAAAAAGGTAATGAAAATTACCATGAGTTTAAATTCTTAGCTCTTTTAAAGCGCTCTACTGTATCTTCAGCATCATAATAATTCCTCATGATACGACTACGTTTGAACTCCAAGTTACTTAAGCTATTTTTATATGATTTTTTAACATCCTCTTTAAGATCTTTATTTTCTAGTAGCTTTTCATAGCGTTCAATTTCTTTTTGCAGTCCTTCTTTTTCACGATTTGCTTCGTAGTAGGAGTTACTTACATCGTAATAGGGTTTTAGATACGCAAGTTCACTTGTGGGGCAAATCATATAATTCGCGCTACCACTAAGACCAAGATCGAAAATATTTTGTGGCGTACAATATAGTTTTAGCCCAGCGCTATAACCTGTATTGTAGCGTGTTTGATTAGGTGTAATATTTCCTTTGGCACAAGCTTTTGTATAACTTGCAAACCTGAGTTTATCGTATCCTTGAGAAGCATCGTTATATCCGACATCTTCCCATTGAGCAATTTTGCATTCTTCAACGCTCATTGCTGAACAACCGCTGAGTAAAATAATTAGGCTGAATAAAGTAATTGGTTTCATTTAGTTATGTGTATTTGTAATAATTATCAAAAATATTACATATTTTGTGACTTATTTCGCTAAATATTTGGTATTTTACAAAAATATAATCTCAACTTAATAACTCTAGATTTGAGTAACAATTATTGAATGCGATATAGGCTAAAGCTTTTTTGTCATTTTTTAATAAGTTTAGCCTATATTAGATGGTTGATTTATCAGATTTATTTTTCTGCAAGTCGGTTTAACCAAAGTTTTTCTGCTTCAATCATTGCTTCTTCATAGCTTGAGCAAACGCGCATTGTATATAAAGCGATTCCGATTGTTTCGATAACAGCGGTTTCACCATATTCATGCGATTGTTGACCTTCCCAAACCGCTTTAAAAACATCTAAATTCAATTCTTCTTCGGTTGGGCTGCGATTATCGGTTAATTTGGGTAATTCGTGCTCATACATTTCACCATCTCTAATACCACAAATTAATGTTTTGGCATCTGGATTACGTTCAAATTCGCCACCTTCACCTTTAATCACAGCACTATTTTTATAACCTAATTGAAATGCAGCACGTTGATGAGAGCTTCTGTATGCAGGATGGAAAATGGCTTGCATCGTTGCTTTGGCATTAAATGGATTAATTAAACGTGCAAGTGTATGAATAGGGGAGCGTAACCCCATTACATTTCTAAGATTAATTAAGTCACTTAAAATAGGTGAAATAACATCTAACGGTAAGTAGGCAAAGTTTTTTTCTTGAAGTTGTTGTTCAATATCTTTTTGATTTTGGCAAATAGGGAAGTTTAAAAATTCTAAAACTTGTTCAGTGTATAAACGGTTGATGGTATGACCAGAAGCACCATGCATGACGACTTTGTAGCCATGTTTTGCAAGTGTTAATGCAGCAAGTAAAAACCAAGGATAATGTTTGCGTTTACCAGCATAAGATGACCAGTCTAAATCTACTTCGAGTGGTTTAAATTGAAGTTGATCTTTAGTGGCTTGAACAAAACCTGTTAGTTCATCGACAGATTCTTCTTTTACACGAAGAAGCATTAAGAATGCACCAAGTTGAACATCAAGAACTTCATCTTTTAAAATCATTGAAAAAGCTTGATAAGCTTCTTCATAGGTGAGCGAGCGAGCACCATTTTTGCCTTTGCCAATAATACGAACAAATTGTGCAAAAGGATGTTCAAAGTCTTTATAAAGATTGCGCTTGGTATTCATTAAATCATCATCAACAGATTACAGCTAAGACAATATGCCATAAAACGAGATGAAATAAGCGAATGATGATGGGTTTATTGGGAGAGATTAATAATTTTAACTTTAAATAGATTGGTGATTACGCATGAATTTTCCAGAGATTAATGGTGTATCTAGAGAATAAAAAGAGCTGTAGCTCTTTTTATATTTAAAGTCGAAGGACATTTAGACTTTCTTTAATAAATGCATTTAAGTCTGCTTGAGAGCGAGAACTGATATATAGGTTATTGTCATTCACGACAGCTTGATCTAAAAATACAGCACCAGCATGAATCACTTCAGATGAAATTTGTTCATGCGTTGTAAGTCTACGCCCTTTAATAACATTGGCATCAATCAGCAGCAGAGGACCATGACAAATACAAAAAATAGGTTTGTATAAGTTCGCAAAATGACGAACAAAATTAATAAATCTTTCATCTAAACGTAGATGTGCTGGAGACTGACCACCGGGAATCAGTAATGCATCAAAATCATGTGCAGATACATCATCGATACTTTTATCTATGGTTGTATTATGTTTGTAGTTTCTACCATGAATCACATGACCTGCGTGTGTATTAATATTTGTAACGAGATGGCGTGCAGCACGAAATGCTTCTACGGGTTCAGCATATTCGTCATCTGCATATTGGTGGGTGACTAAAACAGCAATTCTCTTTGACATTTTTATTCCTCGAATTGTTTAGCACGACGTGTTAGGTTTATTTTTAACAAAAAATATAAATGCTTTTGTATTAAATACGTGATTAAAGTGTTTATTTTTAAAATTATAATTACTTTTCAATAAAATAAATTTTATCAGTTTTAGTAAATCTAGCTTTGAATAAGAATGTTTTAGTTGTTTTTATGAACTAATTTAGCAGAGTTAAAGGTAGAGTTATCACTTAAACTTCTAATATTCATAAAACCTTTTCAATATACAAATATCTTGAATTAATGAATGATATTCAAAGCTAAAAAAGACAATAGAATTGGTAAAAACTTCAATTGAGTAAAATTAAGGCTGAGTAAAGCAAAGTCTTATTGCGCAACATTTGAAAGCTAACTATTGTTATACTGTCAAAAATATGTTTTTAAGGGCATCATAACAATGATCAACGACGATCAAAACACAACAACTTCTCTTGATTTAGGCAAAATTCGTGAGGATATAGACTCTGTAGACCAGCAGATTCAACAACTCATTAACCGCCGTGCAAAACTGGCTGAAGCAGTGGCTAAAGCAAAATTTGCAGCAGAAGAGAAACCATTGTTTTACCGTCCTGAGCGTGAAGCACAAGTTTTACGTAATGTTATGGAGCGTAATGAAGGTCCACTTTCAGATGCAACAATGGCACGTTTATTCCGTGAAATTATGTCTGCATGCTTGGCTTTGGAAGCACCGCAAAGCATTGCCTTCTTAGGGCCTGTAGGAACGTATACGCATTCGGCTGTTTTAAAGCATTTTGGTCAAGATGCGGTTGTGCGTCCATTACCAACAATTGATGAAGTATTTCGTGATGTAGAAGCAGGTAGTGCACATTATGGTTTAGTGCCTGTAGAAAACTCATCTGAAGGTGTGGTGAACCATACTTTAGATTGTTTTAAAGCATCACATTTAAATGTGATTGGTGAAGTTGAACTTCGTATTCATCACCAATTTCTAGTATCTGAAAACACACGTAAAGACAGTATTAAACAAATTTATGCACATCAACAGACTTTGGCGCAATGCCGTGGCTGGTTAGATGCAAACTATCCAGGTGTTGAGCGTGTTGCTTTAAGTTCTAATGCAGAAGCTGCGCGCCGTATTCGTAATGAGTGGCATTCTGCTGCTATTGCTTCAGAAGTTGCAGCAAGTATTTATAATTTAGAAATTTTGCATGGCAATATTGAAGATAATCCAGAAAACACAACACGTTTCCTTGTGATTGGTCGTGAAAAAGTGCCACAAAGTGGTAATGATAAAACGTCATTACTTATTTCTGCACATGACCGTGCAGGTGCTTTACTTGAAATTTTAGCACCATTTGCGAAGCACAATATCAGCTTAACAAGTATCGAAACACGTCCTGCACTTCCTGAAAAATGGGCTTATGTATTCTTTATTGATTTAGAAGGTCATATTGAACAAGAAAACGTAAAATTGGCGATTGAAGAAATTCGTCCATTGGTAAAAGAAGTACGTGTTCTTGGTTCTTATCCAATTGCAGTTTTATAAGATTGCAACCGTGGTTAATGTCAGGGGGAGATTAACCACAATCATTACTTGAAATAATTGGAAGTGTAAAATGTCGTTTGTCCCAGCCAATGAAGGCATCTCGAAATTAAAGCCTTATCAACCAGGTAAACCAATTAGTGAACTTGAGCGAGAGTTGGGGATTACAGATATCGTCAAACTGGCATCAAATGAAAACCCGCTAGGTTGTTCAGATAAAGTAAAAGAAGCTGTTGCAGCAGAACTGGCTGAAATTGGGCGTTATCCTGATGGTGGTGGTTTTATTTTAAAAGACCAAGTTGAAAAGCAATTTGGCGTTGCACACAACCAAATTACTTTAGGTAATGGTTCAAACGATTTACTTGAAATTTTTGCACGGGCATTTGTTTCTGAGCATGATTCTGTAGTTTATAGCCAACATGCCTTTGCCGTTTATAGCTTGGTTACACAGGCTATTAACGCCGAAGCAATTGAAGTACCTGCAAAAGGTTTTTCACATGATTTAGAAGCTATGGCTGCGGCAGTTAAAGACAATACCAAGTTGATCTTTATTGCGAATCCAAACAACCCGACAGGGACGTGGTTTGAAGAAGCAGAATTTGAAACATTTATGCAAAAAGTGCCTGCAAATGTCATTGTTGTACTAGATGAAGCTTATGTTGAATATTTCCCTGAAAACTTCAACAGCTTGAAATTCCTTGCTCAATATCCAAACCTTATTATTAGCCGTACCATGTCTAAATGCTTTGGTTTAGCTGCACTTCGAGTTGGTTTTGCTTTGGCTTCGGTAGAAGTAACAGATTTCTTAAATCGTATTCGTCAGCCATTTAACGTGAACCATTTAGCAATGGTTGCTGCTGTTGCTGCATTAAAAGATGAAGATTTCATTGAGAAATCACGTGTGGTGAATAAAGCAGGTATGGCACAACTTGAAGCAGGTTTTAATGCTTTGAGTTTAGCTTACGTCCCTTCACGCGCCAACTTTATTTTGGTTGATGTGCAAGCAGATCCTGCACAAACATTTAATGCACTTCTGAAAGAAGGTGTTATTGTACGTCCTGTAGGTATTCCAAATCATCTTCGTGTATCAATTGGTACAGAAGAAGAAAATGCAAAATTTTTAGCTGCATTAGCTAAAGTACTTGGTTTAGAGGCCAAAGCTTAAAATATGTCATTGCCACTGTTTGAAAGAGTTGCTTTTATTGGACTTGGGCTCATTGGCTCAAGTCTAGCTCGCGTTATTGTTGCTGAAAAATTAGCAACAGAAATTGTTGCGTCTACACGTTCTCAAAAGACCTTAGATGATGCAAAAGCCCTTGGCTTAATTCAAGAAGGATATACCAATCCAATTGATGCTGTTCAAGGTGCAGATCTAGTTGTATTGGCACTTCCAGTACGTGCAACTCAAAAAGTGCTTGAAATAATTAAGCCTTATTTGTCTGAGCGTACCATTATTACAGATGTTGGAAGTACCAAGGGAAATGTCGTGGATGCTGCCAAAGCTGTTTATGGTGAAATATTACCTGAAGGTTTTGTACCAGGGCATCCTATTGCAGGGTCAGAACATACTGGGGTACATGCAGGTAAAGTCGATTTATTTGCAAACCATAAAGTGATTTTGACACCGCTACCAAGCAGCGCAGATTGGGCAATTAAAAAACTCATTCAACTTTGGCAAGCATCTAAAGCTGAAGTGATTTGTATGGATGTCGAAAAGCACGATGAAGTATTGGCGCATACAAGTCATCTTCCTCATTTGATGGCATTTAACTTGGTTGAGCAACTTGCGAACCGAGAAGATAACTTAGATATTTTTCGTTATGCTGCTGGTGGATTCCGTGATTTTTCAAGAATTGCTGCAAGTGATCCGCAAATGTGGCATGACATTTTCTTTGCCAATAAAAAAGCAATTTTGAATGCCGTAGATGGCTTTGAACAGCAATTGGCAACGATTCGTAAATTAATTGAAGATGAAGACTCACAAGCTTTAATGGGCTTGTTAGGACATGCGCAGGCTGCGCGACAGCATTTTAATCATATGCTCGCAAAGAAACCCTTGATGGAGAAAAATAAAGTGACGACACAGCAATTCACAATATTACCGGGCAAGAAACAATTCCAAGGTAAATTTACAATTCCGGGTGATAAATCTGTGTCACATCGTTCTATCATGTTTGGTGCTATTGCAGAAGGCACAACGCATGTAACGGGTTTTCTAGAAGGCGAAGATGCACTTGCAACACTTCAAGCGTTTCGTGATATGGGCGTAAGTATTGAAGGCCCTAAAAATGGTGAAGTGACCATTCATGGTGTGGGTATGCAGGGCTTAAAAGCACCTGTGGGCGCGTTGTACATGGGGAACTCAGGTACATCTATGCGTTTGCTTTCAGGGATGCTATCTGCTCAGAAATTTGATTCAGTTATGACGGGCGATGCTTCATTAACAAAACGTCCAATGGAGCGTATTGCAAAGCCACTACGTGAAATGGGTGCTTTATTGCAGACTACAGGTGATCGTGGTACACCACCTGTTTCAATTACAGGTAACCAGACGTTAAAAGGTATTCATTACGATTTACCAATGGCTTCAGCACAAGTGAAATCGGGTATTTTACTTGCAGGTTTATGGGCGGAAGGTGAAACCGTTGTTACTGAACCTGAACCAACTCGTGACCATTCAGAGCGTATGCTTCGTGCATTTGGTTATGAAGTGAAAACTGAA
Organism: Acinetobacter sp. FY731; assembly: GCF_059515905.1. NCBI lineage: Bacteria > Pseudomonadati > Pseudomonadota > Gammaproteobacteria > Moraxellales > Moraxellaceae > Acinetobacter > Acinetobacter sp. FY731. The sequence goes on from NZ_JCAKNB010000014.1 coordinate 24,138, forward strand.
GGTAACCGTATTTCTCTACAAGGTGGTGGAAAATTAGTTGGTACAAATATCCAAGTACCATCTGATATTTCTTCAGCTGCATTCTATATGGTCGGTGCTGCAATTACAGAAAATGCAGATGTAACACTAGAAGCTGTAGGTATTAACCCAACACGTACTGGCGTAATTGAAATTCTAAAACAAATGGGTGCGGATATTTCAGTTGAAAATGAACGTATAGCGGGTGGTGAACCTATTGCAGACATTCGCATTCGAGGTTCGCGTACATTAAAAGGTATTCATATACCAGAAGATCAAGTACCTTTAGCAATTGATGAATTCCCAGCTTTATTTATTGCTGCGGCATGTGCAGAAGGTCAAACTGTTCTTACGGGTGCTGCGGAGCTTCGTGTAAAAGAATCTGACCGTATTCAAGTCATGGCAGATGGCTTGAAAATTATGGGGATCGACTGCACACCAACTGAAGATGGCATTATCATTGAAGGTAAGGGTAAATCGGGTGAATGGGATGCAATTTTCACAGGTGGTGAAATTGAATCACATCATGACCACCGTATTGCGATGAGTTTCGCTATGGCAGGTTTGCGTACTTCAGGTGAAATTAAAATTGTGGGAACTGAAACTGTTGCAACAAGTTTCCCAACATTTACAGAACTTGCAAATGAAGCGGGTCTTGCAATTCAAGTTACTGAATAAAACATCATCGTAAAAAACATTAGATTTTAGTCAAAACAGCCAAGCAAATGCTTGGCTGTTTTGTTTTTATTGCTTATGCTAAAACCATACAACAATAAAGCCTTTGGATAATGTAATGCGTAAATTAAAATTTGTGGCAAATCGTGAAATTAAAAATCAAATTAAAGATTTTAGCGAAGTTCAAACTTATGTTGCCGATTTACTTGCACATGAATTAGTGAATCATGGCTTTGAAACCTTGTCACAAAGTGGGGCACAAGTGGCTGTAAGTGTAGATGATCATGCATTACCACTTTCTGTAAGCTGTGAATCACGTAGTGAAGATGGTCATTTAGTATGTGAAATATATTCTCATCCAGATGAAAACCAAGATTGGTTAGATAGAATTACAGAACAAAGTTTATTGAATCAATTGGCACAGGCAGTGGAAAGTAGCCTAAAAGAACATGAAGCATTGAGTGAGTTTGAGTGGAAAAATACGTAATTATTTTTAATTTTTTAAAAATTGGGCATTAAACTGAATGTATATACCTAAAGTTTTTGAGGAAACAAGAGAGGAAGTTTTAACCGATCTCATTCAAAAACATGCTTTAGGATGTTTAGTGATATATGCAGATAACGAGTTAAATGCCAACCATCTTCCTTTTGAATATGATGAAAAGACACATTCACTGCTTGCTCATATTGCAAAAGAAAATCCATTATATACACAACTAAAACAGGCTCAAAATGCGTTGGTGGTTTTTAGTATAGATCATGCCTATGTATCGCCAAATTGGTATGATGGGAAGTTTGAGCATCATAAAGCCGTTCCTACATGGAATTATGTTGTTATACACGCCAAAGGAACGGTGCAAGTCATTGAAGATGAAAAAATATTGAGAGGTATATTGGCAAGATTAACGCGACAACACGAAAGTAATCAGCCTAAACCTTGGAAAATGTCCGATGCACCGAAAGATTATATTCAAGATGAACTTGGAAAAATTGCTGCAATACGTATTGAAATTAAAAGTTTAGTGGGTAAATTTAAACTCAGCCAAAATAGAGAAGTGACCGATCAACTTAATGTAGCAGAAGCATATCAGCACAATAATAAAAAAGATTTAGCTGAAATAATGTTACGCATCAAAGGCTAATCTAAGAATAAATAAACCTCGCAATAAGCGAGGTTTATTTTGAATCTAAAATAAGTTTTAAGCTGAAACTAAGTAGCGTGAAATAGCTAAACGTAGATGCTTTAAATAACCTGTAAAGAAGTGGTTTGCTCCAGGTAATACTGTAACCATATGACGTTGTGGTCTAGACCACTCAATCATGTCAGATAACAAAGTAACATCATCAGCTTCGCCATGAATAAATAAGATATCACCTTTAATTGGCGGTGTTACATAATGGCGTACACCTGCTACTGTTGCAGTAGGCAAACCACATAAAATAGTTTGTACAGGTTGTAATTCGGCAGGAATAGAAGCATAACTTTTTGCCATAACGTGCGCACCAAAGCTAAAACCACCTGCAAAAAATGGTTTTCCGATATGCTTTTGACGTGCATATTTAATGACTTCTAGCGTATCTTCAGTTTCACCATATCCTTCATCGTGTATACCTTCACTTTCCCCCGAACCTCGGAAACTAGGACGATAAACAACACAGCCACGTTCTAAGAACATTTGCGCTAAAAGATGAGGAACTTTGTGATGTGGCGTTCCACCCTGTAAAGGATGTGGGTGACAAACGACAGCGAATCCTTTCACTTCACCTTTGGGATAATCAACAAAAACTTGAATTTTACCCTCAGAGCCTTGAATGAAAAATGCTTCGGACATAGGATAAGTATACATAGCGGGAGAAGCGGGCTATTTTACCGATTAAGTTAAGCAAAAACAAAAATTGGTTTCAAAATAAGCCTACTGTTATAGTTTGAATTATTAATTATTTGATCGAGTCTTTTATGCTTGCTTTAATTTCACCAGCCAAAACTTTAGATTACGAATCACATTTACCAACAGATCAACATAGTTTGCCACGTTTACTTCAAGAATCTGAATTACTAATTCAAGATTGTCAGAAACTCTCTGTTTCTGAGGTATCTAGCCTAATGAGTGTGAGTGAAAAGATTGCAAAATTGAACGTAGAACGCTTTCAAGATTGGACACCAGAGTTTAATTTTTCAAATGCTAGACAAGCAATTTTTGCATTTAAAGGCGATGTTTATACGGGTTTAGATGCTTATAATTTGGTCGAACAAAATGTTACATTTGCGCAACAAAAACTTAGAATGCTTTCAGGTTTGTACGGTCTTTTACGTCCTTTAGATTTAATGATGCCGTATCGATTGGAAATGGGAACCAAATTAGCCAATATTCGTGGGCATAATTTATATGAGTTTTGGGGGGATAAAATCACCCATTTAATTAATGAAGATTTGGCAGCATCAAATTCAGAAATTTTGTTAAATATAGCATCAGATGAATATTATAAGTCGGTCAAAGAAAGCAAAATTCAAGCTGAAATTATTAAGCCTGTATTCTTAGATCAGAAAAATGGAAAATACAAAGTTATTAGTTTTTATGCAAAAAAAGCACGTGGCTTAATGGCGCGCTTTATGATTGAAAACCAAATTGAGCGTGTAGAAGATATCAAAGCATTTAATATAGATGGTTATTATTTTGATGCGGACAGTTCATTGAAAGGTGAACTTGTATTTAAGCGTGATGAGCAAGTTGCTTGATTTTACAATGGTAAATAAGGCGATTCTTGTACAACATAAATGTGATTAATTTCAATTGTATTGGATAACTTTATACATTCGTTTAATTGGGTGTAAATAGACTTTTTACAATTAATGAATATTTTAAAATGCCTATAGGGAATTACATCGTTATTCTTTATGGTGTCATTATTTTTAAGTACTTAGATTATTTTCATAAAAAAAGGCAAAGTAAAAACTTTGCCTTTTTTTAATTCAATGACAACTTAGTGGTGGTGACCGCCAACGCCATGAACGTGACCGTGTTCTAATTCTTCAGCAGAAGCTTCACGGATTTCAACGATTTCAACTTCAAAAGTTAAATCTTGACCAGCAAGTGGGAAGTTAGCATCAACAATTACGTTGTCGCCTTCAACAGATTTAACAGTAACGATTTGAACGCCATCATCAGTTTGAGCTTGGAACTGCATGCCCGCTTGGATGTTATCAACACCTTGGAACATTTGAGCAGGAACTTCTTGAACTAGGTCTGGGTTATATTCGCCATAACCTTCAGCAGCAGGAATAGTTACTGTGAATTTTTCACCAACTGTTTTGCCTAAAAGTGCATTTTCAAGACCAGGGATGATGTTACCTGCACCGTGCAAATAGGCAAGTGGCTCACCTTGAGATTGGTCCAGAGTTTCACCCTCTGCGTTAGTCAATGTGTAGTTGAAAGAAACCACGAGGTTATTTGCAATAGCAGTCATGTTATTGATCCAGTCAAATTTTAAGGGTACATCATAAAACGAAAAGCGAATTTTGTAGAATAGATTTAAGCAAAATTCTACATTTTAGTGATGTTTTGATATTTATATGGGCAGTTTAAACAAATTCAATGTCATTTCAATGAATAACTGACAAATTCCTTGTTTCTTTTTATATAGTCCATAAAAATGGCGTGATTGAAGTATTATTTTGCAATAAGTAAGGTGTTAATTATGAAAATGTATCAAGTAGATGCTTTTACAACAGAACTTTTCAAAGGAAATCCTGCTGCGGTAATTGTTGTTGATAATTGGTTAGATGATGCCCTAATGCAAAATATTGCACTAGAAAATAATTTATCTGAAACAGCATTTGTAAAAGTAATAGATGATGAAAACTATGAAATACGCTGGTTTACACCTACCACCGAAGTCGATTTTTGTGGGCATGCAACATTAGCCAGTAGTTTTGTATTGTTTAATGACTATACCCAAAAACAGAAAATACAGTTTCATGTAAAAGCTTTAGGTATTTTTATTGTAAACCAAGCTGAGGATGGGAAAATTACGATGAATTTCCCAATTCGTTATGCAAAAAAAGTTGAAAACTACCCTGAATTATTAGATCAGGCTTTTACGAAAAAATTTAAAAATGTCTATTTAAATGAACAGGCTTATATTATTGAGTTTGAAAATGTAGATGATGTTTTAAGTGAAAAGCCAAATTTAGAACTCCTTAAACAGTTGGGGAAAATACGCACAGCGATTACAGCAAATACATCTGAATTAGACATTGCAATTACTGCTAACTCTAAAGATTACGATTGTGTTTCACGCTATTTTGCACCCGCAAATGGAATTAATGAAGATCCTGTAACGGGTTCAATTCATACAGGAATTGTCCCTATTTGGGCTGAAAAGTTAGGGAAAAGTAATGTTTTAGCTTATCAAGCATCTCAGCGTGGTGGGGAATTATTCTGTCAAATAGTGGATCAAAATCGTATTGAAATTTCAGGTTATGCAAAACTATATATGCAGGCAGAAATTTACATCTAATTTAGATTTATAGATAAAGCCAACGGAAACGTTGGTTTTTTTTTTGCAAAAATTAACAGAAATCACTAAATTGCTCGATATATTGAGATTCTTAATAAAAATAAAACATCATTCTAAATAGGTTATTTTATGCAATTAAAACTCAAAACATTAACCATTTCTTTATTGGCTTTAGGTCTAAGCGCTTCCATTTTCGCAAAACCCGTATTGGTGAAGAAATATGATCAAATTGAAGAATATCAACTCGATAATGGTTTGAAGGTTATTTTATCTGACAAAACCAAAAATAATACCGTGTTTATGAATGTCATTTATCAGGCAGGCTCTTTAAATGATCCTCTTGGTAAAAGTGGTATGGCGCACTTGTTAGAACATTTGGCTTTTAAAGGAACTGAAAATATTAAAGAGGGTAATTTTCAAAGTGCGCTTGATCAATACACGTTATTTAGTAATGCACGTACAGACTATTATTCAACTCAATATATGAGTGAAATTCGTTCTGAGCAAAACACTATCAATAAAGTGATTGAGTTAGAAGCAGAACGAATGGATAAATTGGTATTAGATAAAAAGTTTGTAGCACCAGAAATAGAGGTGGTGAAACGTGAACGTGAAGCAAACTTTGATCAAACTTTTTCAAGGTTGATGAATAAAATTTTTCAATCGATCTATGGGGTGGAATATTTTGGTAGAGAGCCAATTGGTGAGTTAACCGAGCTTGAGTCCATCAATATGAATGAGTTAAATCAGTTCTATCGCACTTGGTATCGTCCGAATAATGCTGTCATTGTTTTGACAGGGAGTTTTGATAAGACAGCTGTTTTAAATCAGATTGATCAAAAATTTGGTAGAATTCCATCTAAAATAGTACCTGAACAACCCACTATTCCTAAAATTAGTATTGAACAAGCAAAATCAGAAGAAATTGTAATTAAAAAGGGAGATGGCTATCAAAAGATTAACGTTTATATTGTGCCTAGAAATGAAGAAATTGAGCCAACATTAGATATTACATCGGCATTATTCACCTTAGAACCTAGTGGTACTCTGTATCAGCGGTTAGTTGAAAAAGGGATTGTTGATAATGTTGATGTCGCTTTATGGACATCACGTGATTTTAATATGATGTTTGTCAGTGCGGATTATGTACCATCGCAAAATTTAAAAAAAATGAATAAAGCTCTCATTGAAAATGTAGAGAAAAAACAGAAATTTAATCAAGCTGATGTGAAACGCTTGCAAGATATTACGAAGAATAGTCGCATAGCCACATTTAGAGAGGTTTCTGCATTGGGAGGAATGTTAAGCGAGGCTATTGTTTTAAATCGGGGTGATTGGCTTTCTTATTTCAATAATAGAGATCGTATTCAAAGTTTGACCACAGACCAAGTTAGTCAAGATCTTCAGAAGATTTTTAAAGAAGAATATCGTTTGGAAGCAGAAATACAGCCAACACCTCTTGCAGATCAAGAAAAACAAAGACTTGAGCCTGAACAGGCACCGCAATTTTTACAACCTATGGGTGATACAAAGCAAGAGGCACCTAAAAATTTAGCTGTATATAAAAAGGAAACTGAGCAATATGTAAAGCAAGCTCAAACAATTTTAGAAAAAGCTGAAACAAAAATTCAAAGAGGAACTTTGGAAACTGGGCCTAAGTATGCTTTGTATTCAACACCAACGAAAGATGATCAAATATCTGCTACTTTGACCATACCATTTAGTACTGCAAAAAAATTAATGAATCATGAAAAAATCATTGATATAAGCACATACTTAATGAGTCGAGGTTCAGATCAATATCCATTTCAATATTTAATGGATAAAAGTATTGAGGTAAATGGTGGGGTAGCTATTTCATCAAACTTAAATAGCATTGATGTGCAGGTGGTAGCCAATAAAGATAAGTTTGAAGAATATTTCAAACTTATTATAGATATTTTGCAGAAACCAAGTTTTGAGCAGAAGCAGTTTGATTCTATTAAAAGTAAATATTTAAATCAGATGGATAGAACATATACGGAGCCAGATATTGTTGTCGCAATGGCCTTATCTGAAATTGCAAATCCATATCCTCAGGGAGATTTACGTGCTTATTCTGATCCAGAATTTACAGTTAAGTTGCTAAAGAAAGTTACGAACAAGCAAGTCAAAAAGTTTTATGAAGAAAATATAGGTTTAGATTTTGCACGTGTTGCGGTTACAGGTGAGTTTGATGCGAGTCAAATGAAAGAATTTTTAAATTCGACGCTTTCTAAATGGAAGACAAAAACACAATACGAAGATATGGAATTTGCATCTCAACCTAAACCGGCACAAAAGCATTATCTAAAGTCAGAACCTCGTGAATTTGGAAGTTACAGCAGTATTATGAATATAGAGATGGGGAGTGATAGCCCTGATTTACCTGCTGTATTGGTTATGGGGTATATTTTAGGTGAATCGCAATTAACATCTCGATTAGCCAAGGAATTACGTGAAAATAAAAATTTAGTTTATGGTTTTAGTCAGTCTTTAGATTTGAATGAAGGAAATAATGCGAGTAGCTTCAGTATTTCTGCAAACTACACTGCAGGAAAAGCAGATTTAGTTTCGCAAGCGATTCATAAGGTTTTAAGTGATTTATTGAAACATGGTGTCACTGAACAAGAGCTAGAGGTTGCAAAAGCAGAATTATTAAAACAGGGTGTAAGTGGTTTAGATAATGAAAAAGTGATCCATGAATATATGGCTGCAGATTTAAAATTTAATGATGACTTATATTTATTACTCAATCGATATAAAGATATTGCAAGCTTGAAAAAAGAAGATGTTAATACGGTGATAAAAAAATATATTCGTATGGATTGGTTGGTTGAAGTTATGGCAGATCAATATGGTACACCCACTCAATAAATCGTATGAATGTTTATATTATATTTGTTTATCTAATGTGAATATTTAAGATGTTTACTATGAATTGTTTACAATGAAAGCTAAGTCGCTAGTATACATGTAGAATATATACTAGCTGTCTTTGTTACATTATCTTTATTAAAATTAAAGAGATATTAGTTTTTATTTAACTTATATTTTAAGAAAAATATAACTAAGTCTTTTGGAGTGGGCATGTCATTTCGCTTTAACCAATGTGTGGTTTCTTTTGTTCTATTGGGTTTTGGTTTTTCTGTTTTTGCACAACCTGTACTGCTGAAGTCGGAACAGAAAGTTGAAGAATACAAATTAGACAATGGATTTCGCATTATTCTTGCGGAAAATGATAAAGAAAATAAAGTTTATATGAGCACAATTTATCAAACGGGTTCTTTAAATGACCCTAAAGGTAAAGGTGGCTTGGCACATTTATTAGAGCATTTAGCATTTAAAGGTACTCAGAATATAAATGGTGAGGAATTTCAGCGCCGTTTAAATCAATATACATTATCAAATAATGCGAGTACCGATTATTACGCGACAAAATATATCAATATTATTCGACCTGAAAAAACTGCAATTAATGAGATCATTCATTTAGAAGCAGAGCGAATGGATAAGTTGGTATTGCAAGAAAAATTTGTACCTTCTGAAATTGCAATTGTGAAGCGTGAGCGTGAAATACGCTTAGATCAGCCATTTTCGGTGTTAATAGATCAGATTTTTAAAACAGCTTATGGCAATCAATATTTAGGTCGTTTACCTATTGGCGATTTAAATGAGCTGCAATCAATTAAAATGAGCGATTTAAATACATTCTACCGAACATGGTATGCGCCCAATAATGCGATTATGGTAGTTTCAGGTAAATTTGATAAAGCTGAAGTTTTAAAACAAATCGATGAAAAATTTAGCCAAATTCAACCTCGCACTATTCCGAGTCAAGTGAAAGTGCCTGCTTTAGATAGTGCAAAAATTCAAAATAAAACCTTTGTTGTAAAAAAAGGTAGTGACTTAGCGAAATTTAATATTTATTTAACGGCTTCTGATCAGAGTACACAAACAGCATTAGCAATGTCTCCTACGCTATATACTTTGCAGCCAAGTGGTCATTTATATCAAAGTATTGTGGAGTCAGGTGTAGCAACAGCTGTAGATTCAACAACTTGGTTAGATAAAGACTTTAATATGGTTTTTATGGGGGCTGTTTATGCACCTAATCATAATGCGAAAATCGTTCAAACGACATTGAATAAAGGTGTGGAACAAACGAAGCCATTTACCGATGTTGAGTTAAATCGTGTAAAAAAAATGACGATGAATCAAGCAGAGAATATTAAGAATAATGCGGCAGCATTAGGTTCTCGTTTGGAAGATTATGCTGTTGCCTATAATGGTGATTGGAGTCGATATTTTAAAGATTTGAATGATGTTCAGAATTTAAAAGCGGATGATTTAAATCAGATTTACAAAGCATTTTGTACACCGAAAAATAGAATTATTGGTGATATTCAACCTACACCTGAAGATCAGAAAAAAGCATTAACACTTGATGCAAATGCAGCAGAAGCGAAAACTTTAGATGCTTCTAATGAAAAGCCTGAACCTTTAAAAGATATTTCTACGTATAAAAAAGAAGTAAGTGATTTTGTTGCTGCATCCAAAGCCTCTATTGATTCTACGGAAAAGAAAATTGAACGTGGTGAATTTAAGAATGGCGTGAAATATGCGCTCTATCCAACATCTACCCGTGATGATAAAACCTATGCCACTATTCATGTCGATTTTGGTACAGCGGAATCATTATTTAATAAAGGACAAGTGGTTGATTTGATGGCATACCTGATGTTGCGTGGGTCTGATCAATATAGCTTGCAAGATATAGCTGATAAATCAATTGAAGCGGGTGGTGGTATTTCTGCTTCTGGTAGTGATAATGGCGTAAATATTCAAATTGTTGCAAAAAAAGAGAAGTTTGAAGAATTCTTTAAGTTTGCAATTGAATTGATGAAAAATCCGAAGTTTGAACAAACTCAATTTGATTTAATTAAGTCACAATCATTATCAAGTTTAGATCGTCCATATACAGAACCAGATGTAGTGTCTGCATTAACGATTACCCGTATTGTTGAAAAATATCAGCCAGGTGATTTACGTTATCATTTCGAACCTGAGTTTGAGAAAAAACAATTAAATGCTGTAACAAATGATCAGGTAAAAGCTTTATATCAACAATTCTTTGCGATGAATCATTCACAAATTGCAGTAACAGGTGATTTTGATCCGAAGAAAATTAAAAAATTATTAAAAGCTGAATTTTCAAACTGGAATGGAAAAGAAGCTTATGAAAAGCTAGAAAGTCCATATTCATCTTATCCTGCACAAAAGCATCATGTACTTGCTGAACAAAGAAAATTTGGTAGTTATGTAAGTGTAATGCCATTTCCTGTTGGTGATGATCATCCAGACAGACCAGCGATTGTGGTATTTGGAAATATTTTAGGTGCTTCGCAATTATCTTCACGTTTGGCACAAGAATTACGTGAAAAAAATGCTTTGGTTTATGGTTTTGGTAGCAACTTAAACTTTAGTGATCATACAAACAGTGGAGCATTGGGTATTAGTGCTAATTATACTGCGGGCAAAGCAAACCAAGTTTCACAAGCTGTTCATAAAGTATTGAATGAATTAATCGAAAAAGGAGTAACCGAGCAAGAAGTTGAAGCTGCAAAAGCGGATATCTTTAAAAAACGTGTAACAGCATTAGAAGATGAACGCCGTATTCACAGTATGCTTGCGCCACAATTAGAACGTGGACGTGATTTATATGCGCGTGAAAAGCAAGATCAAGCTTTTGCTAAGGTGACGAAGGCAGATGTGGATGCAGTGATTAAGAAGTATATTAAGCTCGACCAATTTGTTGAAGTCATGTCTGATCAATATGGCAAAGCAGCAAAGTAAGATTGAGCAGTCTTAATGACCTAAACAATAAAAAAGCCCATAAGGGCTTTTTTATTGTGAGTTTCTAAGGCTAAATATGATATAGCGTATTAGTGCTTATGATCATGGTTATGTTTATTGGCATGAAACTCTTCGTTATGACGGAAACGTAAATAGTTTTCAAACTGTTCACAATATTCATCATAGTTATCTTCTAACATCATTTGGAATTGCTGAAGAATATAAGACATGACTTGATCTTTGGCATCACGCATTTCATCGCCATCTTTAAAGTTGTTTGCAGCAACCCAAGTATTAAAACGGGCTGTACCAAACAACATTGCAGCACTCACTTGACCACGCTTTTCACTTGGTTTGTCTTGTGAGCCTTTTTCTACACGGCTAAACTCATTTGCTTGTTTGATAAATTCATCAGCGCGTTCAAAGAAAACGGCATTCAAAGCTTCTTCTTCAGTTACATCTGTCGCTTCGATCTTTTGAACCATGAGCTTTTCCTAGTATAAAAATCTAATGTTGCATTATAGGCAAAGCCTTGCAGAAACGGAACCTTTCGCTTAATCTAAAAATAGCCTAAGCATGATTATGGAATATTCAATGCAAGATGCCATTGCGGTTCAAAGTTTAAAAAGTGATATTGCGTTATTACGCCAAAATATTTGGCCACCTGCAAATTTAGCCAATGTTGAAGGTTTACCAATTTATTACGGTACAAAACCTGAAGTAGACGAATATTACAAACAATGGACAGGTTTAATTGAAAGGGCACAAGGCTTATTTCAGCCATTCATGGAAGATGAACTGCTCGATGCAATTCACTTGCCAAGTCACTTGAATTTACCTTTATTTTACTTTCATGTAGACCGAATACGTATTAATAAAACACGCGCAAAAGAATCGAAAACGTTTCGTGGTATTGCAAGTTTAATAGATAAGTGTGGGCAATTTGAACCTGAGCAAGTTCAAGCAATGTCATATTGGTTAGATAGTGATGATACGGCTGTATTGGTTGCACATCGTGAATTTATTGATTTAAGAACCTATGTGTTTCAGAACAAACAGAGTGAATATACACGTACGCGTTTTTATGTGAATGGTATTGTTTTAAGTACAGAAGATGATTTTAAACTAGTTGATGCTCGAGATAAGCCGCGTAAGCAACGTAGCGATAGTTATAATGATCCTTTAGCGGATAACAACACTTGGAAAGTGTTTGGGAAGTATCGTTAAGTAAAACGATATAAAACTGTGGAACATTGTTTGAATAATAATTGTGGAACATAAATAATCAATAAAAAAGCCCCTGATAGTAGGCAGGGGCTTTTTATTTATATGTTGTAATTATGTTTTTAAGTAAATAAAAAAATATTTCGTATGGTATGTATTTTATTTTAAGAAAAAATAAACAATATAAATAATTTTTATGCTTTATATAAGG
>NZ_JCAKNB010000015.1:0-27025 GCF_059515905.1 Acinetobacter sp. FY731
TTAATTTGATACAGGCTTGGGTTGATTAATACATATTGCTTTGGTACAGAATATTTTTTCAGTAAGTAGCTGACTTTAAACATTATATTCACCTAAATTAACAAACCCAATGCGTGTTTGTGAGCGCGATTCAACATATTCAAATACAAAACCAACCATTTTATCTTGTTCGTTAGTTTCGTAACCATGAATTGAATTTAATTCACCGTGAACTATTGAGTTGTAATTTGAACCAAGACTTTCAATATTTGGTAAAATCCCGCGCAAAAAACCTTCAGAATCATAAGCTAAGTTTTTTAGTGTTAGAAAGATACTACTCGATGCTGGAAGTAATGCTCCAGAGCTCGAAATAAAAGCTTGCTTGGTTGGTATGTAAAACAATAATGGGGAATTATGGTTTTGATGACTACCTGAAAATGGACGCATAACAAAAGCTGCTCCACTCACACCGCCACTATTCCATCGTTGTTGTGTGCCATCCTCTGTGTAATTTGTACCTCTACCAGTTCTTGCTGTGCAGCCCAGTATGAACCCCTTATACACATCTTCAGTCGCATCTTCTAAAACACCAAAAGCATATGGTGTCCAGCACGTTTGCCTAAAATGGCTTTTTTGCACAAGCAGTGTAAATGATTTTGAATCCCCAATAATTATCCATGAAGATGTACTACTAGCACCACCTTGGCTTTCATACCAATAGTTATTGGACTGGTTTGCGGAGGCGCTGTAATACCACCTTAAATAACCCTTTGATTTACCGGTGTTAGAATTAGCCCCATCGGGGGCGTAAACACTCCAATTTTCTTGATACGAAAGACCTAATGGTTGATGACCATAACCTGAATTAAAATCATCTATTCCACTACACTCCTCCAACATTCCAACCATTGCGGCTTTTACCCATGAGTCCGAATAACCCTCAACAGAGCCATCATCCACTCGCAAATATGGTCGGCACGCTTCTGATAAATCAGATGACTGGTAAACTGCTTTATTTGTTCCACTAAAAGCTTTATTGAAACCCAGGGCATTTAGTTTGCATGTCGTGTTTGTAACAACACCGTTTAAAACAGGGTCGTCAATTTTCTTTTTAACTTTAAATCTTTGCCCATCAATAACTTCTCTAATAATGTACTCACCAGTGATTACACCTGTGAAATTAATTGTTTGATGAGCTTGATAGCCATTTGCTAGTAAAGTGGCTACTGTGTAAAAACCTTCATGTTCAAAAATCGATGCAACTGCTTCGGGTGTTGAACCATTACACAAAACATAATCCAATACAGGAATTAAACACCCAATCGAATTTGTGATTTGTGGAGCATTTTTATTACTGCTAGAGAAATATTTTTTAAGTGTCATGATTCATACCTGAAAAAATAAAGGCTACCGAAGCAGCCTAATTAATTACGCGATCAATATCGCCTCGTAACATGATCTGAAATTCATCAGACAATGTTGTTGGTTCGGATTGCTTCACTGTTCTAATTACCCAAATTGGATAAATGGCTGCAATAGTATTGAAACGCAATGTATTGCCATTCGCCCAGCCTGCACCCCACCCCTCTTTTTTAATTACAAAGTATGGGACACCTGTTACCGGGTTAATTGGTTGATAGTCCGCATTTACATTACCTGTTGTGGTTAATTCGCCTGTGTATTCACCAACACATCTGAATGTTGATCCACTTGTAAACACAATTGCCCAGCGCTCTTGTATTGCACCATTGTTGGTAACTTCAATTGGGTAAATTGAGTCGTTGTAATTAGCAGAAATACTTCCTGTTGTTTGTGAGTCAGACCAAGTTCCTTGAGACTGCTGTACAAACTTATTTGTATAACGCGCTTGCATATCACCAATAATCAATGCTGAACCAACAATCGAATCATGAATTGAGTAATTGTGTGTAATTGGCTTGGTTAAAGTAAGTTGCCCATTAATCTGAACATCACGAATTAATCCCATATCCTGATAGCGATATTCTGCAAAGATAGGAGCTTCAAGCGAGCCTAAGGTGAAATCACCGCGTAAAGTCACTTTACCGTGATCATAATCAACCTCATAAAGTGTGGTTGGCACTTTCATCCCCTCGCTATCAACCAATTCACACCAAGCAATACGCTGATCATTAAGATCGTAAGTTGTGCCTGCAATGTGCGTTGGTAACTCTTGAGATTTTGATGAGCTAATAATCATAAACTCACCAGATCGAAAAATTGGCACACGACCATCCAAAGGGAGTCGAGTAGCTGACAAACCAATCACATCCTCGCTCAGTGGAATATATGAATAAGCAACTGCTGAGAATCGAATTGATTCAGGCAAAACATAGATTGGTTCATGAATCCATGTACTACCCCCCTCGGTGTATTCCATTGCAGGGTCGTACCATGACTGGCTCATAATTTCAGGTCGGTTTGCTTGAGTGATTTGAATCTTTTTACGGAAAACAAATTGCCCATACCCTTGCTCAAAATTAAAAAAGCCACCACAAGAGTTGTTTTCAATTACACCGTATTCATCAGGAGTAATATTTAAAACACCACCCTCAACCTTAGTGGCTGAAATGGTGAGTGATTGTGCACGGATTGGTAAAATTGGCGCTCTAAATGCCACTTGGTTAGTTTTCACACCACCCACTTGAGTTGCAAGGCTTTCAAGTGTTATTGAGTTTGCGGTACCAACATTCCAACTTGTAATCACCACAGTTCCATCACCGTAATGAACTTGCCCAGCAATTGTGCCTGCCCCTGTAGTGATTGATGGGTCACGATACAATGAACCAACACGATCAATATATGTAGCACCACCAAAAACAAAGCGAACAGACTCAGAAAGAATTTGCTCCGCAAAACCCTCGGTTAAATCCGTTTTTAAGCTGTTTGCTACGATTGTGTCCGAGTAAGTGGATGCACTAGATGTATCACGATAAGAAATAGCAACCGAAATAGATGAAACAACATTTGCCAAACTTAGTGTGTGATTAACAGCTTTCTTTTCGAGCTTTTTAACGTCTTGATATACATTAATTGACCCACCCATTGATCCTGAAACGCGATAAATACTTTCTCTGGTTGCCACTTCAACCTGATCAATAAATTGAGCTGTTGTAGTTGGTGTAATAGTGATTGTTTTACTTACATAATCAATCGAGCCTTGTTGTTGCCCTACGCTATTAACCATTCGTCCTAACGAATCATTAATTCGTCTATCGTACAACTCAATCTCACCACTGTGTGAACCATCCGCAGAGCGAACAGGCACACGAACCTTTACGGAGTTTGGTGCAAGCGCTGTAGTGATAGAATCAAGACTAACTGTCACTGTGCCACCACTTGGGATACCTGTAACCACAGTTGATAATTTACCGCCTTTTTGAGCGTCAACATTAAATGTTGTACCGCCATTTGGAAGTAAATTTGGTGCTAATTTCGCAATACCCTCGGCATAATCTATTGTGCCTGTGGCATCACCAGTGAACACACCAAGACCATTATCAGTGGCAGTTTTAGTTACACCATTTAGCAGCCATGTAACAGTTAACGTACCTGCCACAATCGAATCATTTACAGGGATTTCTACATAAGGTTTTGCAACCGCAAGCCCTGATCGCTCTTGTGATGAGTTTTGATTACCCCAAGTGATTAAAATCACACTCCCTACATCTGGCAAAGCACCAACAGTTAAGCTCATTGTTCCATTTGAGTAGTTAATTGTACCTACGCCAAATGCGGAATCAGTACCTTTTAATTGCCCTGCGCCATTATCTTTTAAAGTGTAAACACGATCTTGAGCCATGTAAGACACCTGTAAAGAACCCGGTGTTGGTAGTGGAATAATATTTCTAATCCAATTGTATGAGTTGTTTTCAGAAGTCACTAAAATCATTTCTGATTCAACTGGTGATGTCGATTTCCCTGCTGGTGTGAATTTAATGGTGATGTTTTGTGTGCCTGTACCAGCATTTGCATTCCACTGAATTTGACCATTTTGGTAATCAATTGTGCCGATAACTAAGTTATTTGCATTTTTTAACTCACCACCAACATCAGTAATCGCAGAGCCAAATAAGGTGAATTCAACACTCTTTGGAAGTATTGAAGACCCAATATAAAGCGCTTGAATTGTACTGATCGCCACATTGCTAAAAGTTTTGGTAATTTGACCACTCGCAGATGGTACGAGTGCGATTGCGTCTCCTGCTGCATTAATATCAATCAATGGTGTTTCTGATTGTGCTGACGGCACAATTTGACTAAAAATATTGGTTGCATTAACAATATAAGAGCCAACCTCAACATCACTTTTTAAATCAACACTTGAATAATACTTACCAGTGTCAGCATTGATTGTATCTCGAATAATGGTTGTTGATTTTTGACCTAAATACCACTGCTGAGCACTAATACCAACATAATCAATACTCAGTGTATTATTAAGTGTATATGTTGCGATTTTGTATAGGATGAGCTTGTCGTCTATTACCATTGTTGCTTCACGAGTAGATACTTCAGTAATACGAACATATTGCATTACTTGATTGGCTTTTCCCTCATTGGAAATCAGTACAATTGTTTGCCCAATCGCATTTTCAGCATCAGTTGGGAACATTGCCACTTGCAAGGTCTTCATACCTTGATAGTGCATATCTAATGGTGTACCTGTTACTAAAGCCCCTTTACCTAAATAGTTTTCAATACGATCTTTTGCTGCATTGCGCTGGTCCGTATATGAACTTGTACTAAAAAGGAGTGAAGACACATTTGGATCTTGTGGATTCTTAGATACAAAAACCGTAGCACCCATTAACTTGTCTGTATCATTTGTTGTAACTGCAGCAAAAACTTTACGAATCGATACATCACCAGCCGTGCGGTCTAATTCCGTAATATCATCAAATAAATTGTTGCTCACACCATCCTGGACAACTTTGCCTGAGTATTTACCGCCACCGTCTGAATTATCTGTTTTGCGTTCAGATTCATAGAAAACTAGGTTGCTTGTTTCAATCGGCATTCTCTAACTCCATAAAACGCATGGTTACATTGAAATAATCATCTAATGATGTTGCCGGGGATTTTTTAATTGGACTGCTTTCTAGGGCGCTACCATCATTGTTAAAAATCACATTGAAAGCACGAACATCTGGCTTTTCAAACTCAAGCAAAAATTCCTCTTCAATGAGTGCTTGCCACTCCCGAAGCTGCCTTAAATCTCGCAATTTAATCCAGCCTTTCGATGGATTTGCCGACCCCAGTGTGATTGGTCGCCCTGTTTGTTTTATTCCAACCTGAGCAATTAAAGCCCCATTTGTTGCATAATCATTTGTTTGCTTAACAGGGCTCCAGTCTTCATCAGACCAAAAAAAACCGTCATCTAGTGTGACGGTTTCACCTGTTGCTTTACGAGTTAGTTTCATTATCTTCTCTTTTGATCTCGCTCAAGTTTACTAAGTAGCTGATCTACTAAATCCACATTCTGAGGCGTTCCTTCCAGTTCAGCCGTTTGATCACCAACTGCCAACTCAAGACGCTTAGTCTCTTTCGGCTGAATGTTTTCGGTTGCTTGAGTAGAAAATGCTGTAGTGATTAACGGTGCTAATTCAGCTACAACAGGGTTATTTATCTCACTCGCCACATTGGTTGTTGTTGGGTTGATGCGTTGAGCTGAATTTGCTAATGCATTTCGTCTCTCGACTTCTGCTTTCTGCTCAGCTTTGAATGCAGTCCAGTAGTCCTCTTCTTGATGTTTGCTGTTTGAGCTACTTGTAGATTCCGTTTTGGATACTTGCTGAACACTTTGTTGTACAGCTTGTTTTGCTTCCTGAATCTGCCCTAATGTTGCAACCGTAGCTTTGCCAGCTTTATCAACTTGAACCTCAAGCCCAAGATAGGCAGCCTTAGCATTTGCAGCAGCAATAACTTGTGCATCACCCGAAGCATAAGCCAATCGAATTGTCTCCTCATAAGCTTTTTGTAAGCCTTCCTGAGTTGCTTCCCCACTTTTCATGATTGTTTCAAGATCATTTAGAGCTAAATCCGCAGCAAGCTTGAGCTGCTCTTTTGTTTTAATGCCAAGTCGCTCAAATGCTGCCTCAACAGGCGAAATACTATCTGGTAGCTCTTGAGTAACACGCTTGACAGCTTGTAAACCCATTTCAACTTGAGAGGTTGATAACTTACCTTGCTCGCCAAATAATTGAAGTTTTGCTTTAGCTGCATCAATTTCTGCTTGGTTTTTTGCTGTGAGTAACCACTTTTCCCAACCAAGGTACAAAGCGTTTGTGGCTTGCTCCCCCTCCAAACCTAACTCTTTAAGTCCGTTTGCAAATCCATCCAAATGAACTTTACTGGCATTAAATTTTTCGGATGTTTTGTTGAGGGCGTTATCTAAATCAACACCAAGAGCAACTGCGCCCTTTCGAGCGTTTTCTAACTTTAATGCCGACTCATCTACAACTTGAGAATTTTTCTGCCAAGCCTCAACCGAAACCTTTCCAGCTTGATCCATTGTGACGATATAGCCCTTCGTCATTAGATCAGCTTGCATCACACCATCCATTGCGCCTTTATTGGCTGCAATAGCTGCTTCTGCATAAGCTTGAACTGCTTTTAGTTTTTCATCCTCAGTGACTTTCTTGCTATCAGCTTCCGCTTGCTGATGCACCAACAATGCATCAAGTTTTTCTTTTGATGATGCAACTGACTCGGCATTTTTTTGCTGTTCAGTTTTACTGATTTCTTGGATTGCCTCAATGCCTTTGGATTTAAAATCCATCGCACCATTTGAGGCTTTGTTGTAATACTCCTGTGCCTTTTCCGCCATTGCATTCATTTCTGCAATGATTTCAGTCTTGGTGTCACCCCATGTGAATTTTGACTTGAAGTTCTGCCAAGCTGCGGCTACATCGTAAAAAACACCTGTTAAAAGGTTGGCAATTATTCCAATTGCATTAAAACCGTCACCAATAAATCCGAGCGCAACGTTGAGCGCTTGGAGTAGCTTTGTAAATCCATTGGTTTTATCTTGAGCGGTATCAATTCCACTATTAAAATTAAATATATTTCCAAGTATTGAATTAAGCTGATCAATTGTTATCTCAACACTATTACCAAGCGTTGAAACCACCGTCTTAAGTGTTTCATATGTAGAAACTAAAGCGGTTTTTAGAGCCTCAATGGTTTGTGGATCAATTCGTTTAAGTTGATCACCAACCCATACAAACCCTTCACCCATATCATTGAGTAAGACTTCGACAGTATCAATATTGTCTGCAATTGTTAGCAGCCATTCCGCAACTGTAGCGCTTGCATCATTTGACTGATCCATTCTACCAATGAGGATTTCCCAACTAGTGGAGATACGTTGCAGTGCATTTGATATCGTTGTTGGGAATTGGTCGTAAGTTTTTTGCACCTCAATGGATTGTGATTGTAATGCTTTAACAACACGCTCTGCTGAAAGTTCGCCATTCTCAGCCATTTTGCGAAGCTCGCCTGTGGTTACACCTAAACCACGTGCTAAAGCCTCAGCAACACCATAGCCATTCTCCATAATGGAGTTGAATTCTTCACCACGAAGAACTCCACCTTGCATGGCTTGAATGAATTGCGTAATTGCTGCCTCACTAGCTTGAGCTGAGCCCCCACCAATCTGAATTGCCTGTGTAACAGTTTTTGTTAGGTTTAACGCTTGTTGCTGCGTCATGCCCATTTCTTTACCAACAGTATTTAGACGGGTAAACAAGCTTCCTGTCGCATCAAGGCTTGAGTTCGTCATCAATGCAACCTGATGGACACCAGCCATTGCAGAGGTGAAATCACCACCTTCTCTTGTAGCAATATTTATTCGTGCTGAGAGATTGGTGTACGTGTCGGCAGTTTGTGCTAGTTCACGTATACCCAAGCCCATACCGAGTGTAGCCATAGCACCAACAAGCGTTTTTGCTGCAAACTTAGCTGAATTAAGTCCTTTTTGCGCGGTTTGTGCTGCACTATCTGTTTCTTTTAATTTTGTATTAGCTTTACCAACAATCTGATTGAAGTCATAAAATGCCGCACCTGCTTCTGTGACCTGCTTTTCTAAATTATCTACTTCAGTTTGAGCAGCTTGAATTTGAGCTGGTGATGCATTTGTTTTTGAGAATGCTTCGAGTTTCTTTTTAGCTTCACCCAAATCTGAAATAAGAAGACCTAGCGCTTGCTCTGATTTCTTACCAAATTCAGTGAAGTTTTTAGCTGTAGACTGTGCTTGAGTGCCAGCACCTTTGATAATGCTTGTTGCATTACCTAGGTTGTCTGTTAGTGCTTTTGCGAGTTTTGTTGTTTCAGGTGTGACTAAACTTTTTAAACCTTCAGATGCTTTATCTGTAGTATCACGTAAAGCATTAGCCTCTTGTTTAATTGTTTCAAAAACCTTACTTACAACTTCTTGAGATTGTTTTGCGGAAGTAACAAGGCTTTTATTATCGCCTTCCATTACAAGTTTAAAGGTTAAATTTTTTCCGCTCATCTTTCTTGCTCGCAATAAAAAACCCGCTCAATGGCGGGTTAAAATTCAGGTATTAAAAAACCACCAAAAGGTGGTTTTTTTGTTAAGATTTATTCTTGTCTTGATCATCCAACTCATCAAGAAAATTATTTACTTGCTGTCTAAATTCCATTGGACGTGCAATGTAAGGAATTGGCGCATGCGAGCCACCAGTACCTTTTACAACAACAGAGCCAAAATTAAGAATTCTACCAAGAATACCTTGATCAACCCCTAAGCTCTCAACCCGGTTTACTTTAAGCTCAATAGTATTTCTTCGAATTAATCCAGACTTGGCAATTATTCGTCGATTAGTGAGAGCTAGCTCAGTTGTCAACACATGAATAGCTGCTATAGCTATTAAAATTAGCCCAATAAGTATTGGTCCAAATGCTCCTTTCTGTCCAATACCTGAAAGAATAAATAGTGCACCAAAAAATAAATACCAAAACTGAGACAACCAAGTAACTTGGGCTTTAATAATTATCTGTTCATCTCTAGCTAAGTTTTCTTCAATATAACTACCCATACAACCCTCTTATATCTTATAAAAATCTCCAACATAGTACTTAATGCAAGATACCCAATCAACGACTTTAAAAATTATAACCACTTACTATCTAATAGATTTTATTAACACACATTTCCTTTTTTAGGCTTGTTAGTGCTTATAAGTGAGCAACGACACCCTCTGCGAGGTTGCTTCCAGTGCTCTATCGCAAGCTTCTCAAACTCTAAATCACGCACATGAAAAACTTTATTTTGAAATTGATAACAATCTTCAGGTGCATGAATATCTATCAATGGTGCCCAAAGTAAATAAGAGAGTCTGTTGGAGACATTATTAGAATTATCCTTGGCGACCAAATAATCAAAAATAAACATTTGCCTATTAAAGAACCATGCGCTGTAATACTGGTCCTCTTCAAGCAATCTCCTGTCAACCTGAATCTTTATATGCTCCGGAACTAATTCCAGATACCTATTCACAAAACGATGATAGAGCCTAGGGATTTTTTTTAACTTTCTGTTTCGTAATGCATCAAAAATATTGAGAATTTCTTGTTTAAAGAAATTATGATTGGCACCACAACTTAGTCCAATTGATGACAGCAACTCAATATCGCTTTGACTGAATTTACCAAACCAATTAGAGTGAGCTCTTCTACTTTCTTCAACCAGCCTATCTCTCAACTCCACCTCAACGCCCACTCTCAATCTTAGCAACCTTGCCGTTTTCAATGGTAATCGTATATGTCTTACTTCCACTTTGGTAGCTTACTTCACGCACAGATACCACTTTACCATTCACGGTTTTAACATAATCGTATGTTGTTGCAGGCTGTCCTAATTTAGAAGCTACTTCGGCATATGTATCACCTGTACGAACACGCTCACCATTAATACTTGCATTTGAAATATTTGCATTAGCAAAAACAGATGTTGAAACTAGTAAAACCCCAAGAATAAGCTTTTTCATTTTAATTAACCCTTTATATGATTAATTGATCTTATTCGATGTTTATCAACTGATCAATGCAGCTATTTCTTTAGATCACTAATAAGCTTATCAAAACCTCTCTTATTTGCATGTTGAGCTGCTCTGAATATACCCGCCATACTGCTTAGATTTCTTCGCTCTGCCTTCTGAGCTGCTTTTAGGTAATTTATGAAGGCACCATACGTCATATTCATAATTTCAGTATTTGTATGACCGTTTGAAATCAACAACTGGAAAGAATCAAACCATGTGGTTTTAATTCGTGGATCAACATCATCTCTAGCCTTTTGCTCTTTTTCTTCAAAATAAGCGGAATTTACCACGGTAATTAACTCAACGAGTGTTGCTAAATCTAAGCTATGTTCATCTTTAATTTTGATAAATTCCTCTACAGAAACATCAAAAGCAAAAGCAATCAATTTCGCTACATCAGAAGTATTCTCTTCAATGTATTTCTTTAAAATTTCACTTGAATAATCTTTATGTTTTTTTAAGTCTTTTAATGGTTTTGTAAGTGAAGCCCACTCATCAAAATTATGCATTTTAAATTGGTGAATACTTTTTTCATCAATTGAAATACTTCGACCTGAAGCCAAGAAAAAATCATTCATAATAAAATCTCTAAAAAATAGGCACAAAAAAAAGATGCATATGCATCCTGTGAAGTTCCTTGTGCCTATTCGGTTTAAGCTGCCTGTGGAATTTGTGTGAAGTAACCGTAAAGACCTAAAGCACCATCTTTATCTTTAGTTAAATCACCAAGTGCATCACCACTAATTTCATAAGAACCAAATTCTTCATGGATTAAACCAAATGTAGAGTCTGGAGACTTAATCGTACGATGCAACGCCAAGAACACTTTATCTTTGCTGATCTTATCAATACCTTCAAAGAATAAAGCGTATTCTTGACCAAAATCAGAAGCGATTGTTGTATGTGTTACAGCACCTGTTGCATAACCAACAACCACTTTAGGCAAGTCATCAAGGAATTCAATAGTGCCGTAAGTCGCATCTAATTTGTATTTAGATGAATCAATAGTAACTGGAGTAGTTTCACCATCTGTAACTGTTGGGGTTTTTAAATTAAAGCCTTCAAGCTTAATTTTTTGCCCTTTCGTTACAGCACCCAAGTCGTGATCAGCGACTGTTTTTGTTGCTACTTCTACATTTTTACCTGACAAAATATACGCTAAATTATCTTTGTCAATTTGCTCAAGCGTTCCACTAAATGCAACGGCTGTCGTGTTGTATAGTACTAAATCAGTCGTATCATCACCCGACATTGATTCCGTGTGTTCGATTTTATCCGCTGTGATTTCTAGCGTAAAATCAGGTACGTTACCAAGCTCTCGCATTGCACCAACAACACCATTCACAATAGGTGCAAGTGAGAATTTGCCACGTAATGAAATATACTTTTTAGCCATTCTTAATTACCTCTTTGGTGGCTGTTTTGGGTTTTGCTGTCATCTTGATTTCTTCAATCTTTTTTTCAGCAAGAAATTTTGTGATTTGATCTTTTGATAGATCACCAATAACGTCACCCTTTTTCCAAGGACCTATTGGTTCGAGTGCTTTGTATTGTTTTTTCATAAGGTTCCTTAATCGGGTTCGGTTTGAATGAATAGCTCAGACTCTAGAACCACTGTTGAATAAACACAGCTTTTCGATATGTCTTCTTCTGTATTTACGTAAATCAACGGTTCAGCACTCGACTCAGGTTCCCATCCACTCAGTTTTTTAATAATCTTAATTGTTAGATCACCAGCCATATCGAATGCTTTAGAACCATCAGTCACCTGTGATGCTGCATGCTTACAACAAGCCGTCACCTCCCAGACCACTTTCAGTTTTAGTGCATCGCCTTTGCTTACCACTCCTGCACTTTTAGTACGGCGAAAATTTACTTGGATGTTGGGGGTAATTTGGGATAGCTCAGTTGTCACACCTAAATTTTTAGGCGTGTATATCTTCTTTACACCCCACTCCTTCGCAAATTGTTCAAGACGTTCCACGATTTCATCACGGACGGCATAAAGATTTGAATCACTCATTAAATTCGTCCTCAGTGATTTCAAGTAGCTCTTGTTCATCACTTTCAGTTAAGCCCAACCAAGCACGTGCGGGGATTTTTACAGTGTAAGCACCAACACTTACATCTTGTGCAAAATTAGAACGTGTCGCACGTACAAAGCGATTACCGACCACACCAGTCTTTTGATTCTGTCGGAAGTAAACCGTACTTTGACGAGCTTCATGTTTGATTTCACCACCAAAATGATGGATTGCGCCATATTCGACATCCGTACCAACTTCAAAACCATTACTGGTTGTGTTACTTGTGACAGAGTTCATTAAGCGTGATGTATCGCGAAGTGTTGTACCGCCTTGACGCATGACGCGAACTGATAACGGCCATTGACCATTTAAGCCTTCACCACGTGACCAGCGATCAGGGATGTTCTCCACCAAAGTGGCACCCATGCGCTGATAGAGCCTTTGCTGACGCTTCTCAACATCAGCATAAAGACTCAAGGCTTTAGCAATTGCAGATTCACCATCGGCACGAATTTCAATCATTGCACCCGACACGTATCACCTCACATACTTGGCATTTTATTCAAAGTAGAATCACCAAAAACACCGCCTGTATAAGTGGTACCAATGGGCACAGTGGAAGGTTTGTTTTGTGGTTGCTCATTGACGATCTCTTTACTTTCTTGGTCAATGATTTGCAAATCAGCTTTCTTATCCTGCACACGCTTCAAAAAGGCGATAGCATCATCATAAAGCTTAGTTACATGCTCAGTTGGTTGTTCAAAGTAAAGGCGATAGCGCGCAATATCACACGCTATACGGTTTAAATTCGATGGTACATTCGGTAAAGGTAAGGAGTAACGACCACCAATGTAGCCGTTGATTTCCTCAGTAGCATCTTGCAATGCCACATTCACCGCATCTATGGGTTTAGGTGTTTCACCGTCATCCATATATTCAATGTGCATCGTTTTAAGTTCATCAAGTTGTCGCTTCCCAAAACGCTTTTCTAGATCAGCTTCGGTTGCGTACATGAGTCACCTATTTGGTTTCGGCTGTAGCTTTCTTGGCTTCAGCGGTCGCCTTTTTCAGATTAGCCTCAGATGTGGCTAGTGATTTCTCCAAGGCTCCAACTTTACCTTTCAGCTCAGCCACTTCTTTATCAGCCTGCTCTTTGCCAGCCATAAGGATTACTTCATTTGCCTTAAGCTCAGCCACTTCTGCAGCAAGGCTGGCTAATTCAGCAACCGTGTTATCAGACTCTTGTTCCTGAGGCTCTTTAGCTTCCTTAATAGCACCAGATGCTAAAAGGGCTTGAAGATGTTTTTCCTCAAGCCCTTTAACTTCTTGCCCTGGTCGGTAGTGACCAAGGGACTGTTTTGCGATGTACTTTGGCATATTTTATTCCTTATACAAACCCACGACCACCAACAAGACCATTCTTGTTGTTTGGAATTGCGAGTGGTGAAGATTCAGCAAGCAATTGAATACTTGAAGGGTTTTTTTCCTGCCATTGACTTAAATAGAATTCAAGCGCTTGACCAAAAGCTTCTACATTTTGAATAGCACAATGCGCGATCCAACCATTAGCATCAGAGATTAAGCCGAAGAAGTCTTCAGGAATAAAACGCTCTGGTGAGCCACCACCAATACTGTGCTGAACGTCGTAAGTCCAAATTTCGATATTATCTACAGTTCCCCGGAACTGAGGTTTATCAGCCTGATCAAAGGTTGGAGTGAGCGGAACACTAACACCCGCATATGGTGCAATAAATTTTTCTTTGAATTCAGGATCTTTAATAAGTGTGTTGTACACTTTAGATGTAGTTAAGGCCATCGTAGGAGAGGTACCCGAGTGCTCAATAGATAAATCAATCATTGCTTGAATATCTTTAACAGGTGTTGCACTAGTTTGCCCCCATTTAACCAATGGGGCGAAATTGCACGCAGGATTACGCTCATAATCCACCTCATACATAGGAAAGTCTGCTGAGGCGAATGTAGTCTTACCATAAAGCAACACATCCCGAGCAATCAACAACTTTCGGTTTTCAATTGACTGGCGAAGATATAATGCTTTTTGTGCCTGATCTATTAAAAGCAGGTCGGCATCACTTAAACGTTTTGAACCTGTAGCAATAACACCAAATTTACGTAACTGACTAATCAACGCAGTGTTTTGCACCTCACTAGGCAAAACTGTCATCATGGGCTTTAAATATGCTGGCTTAACGAATTTCACGTTACCAGACTCACCTACTTTAATTTGACGACCAGCAGCTGTTGGTGTGACAAATGGTGCTAATGGAGTAGCTGTGTTTAACTCACCCACCGGTACTTCTTTTTTAGTGTAAGAGACACGTTGCGGGAAAAAGCGATCCATTAACCATGTGTCCACCTTTTGAGTGGTATCAGTTAGCAATACCAACTGCGGAACATCCAGCAGTTCTACTGGTGCATTTTGAAATATAAATTCCTGACTCATGTATTAATTCCCCACTACTTTGCGAAGTTCGATTTTATTGACCAATGCTTGTGCACGAACTGCATCATATTGGCCAGTTGTTAGTGCTGTACCTTTTACTGTCACCACAGCAATATCAAATGGACCTTGCACGTAGATCGGCATTTCTAGTCCATTTGTTGCATGATAGGTAGCTTGTTCCGCTGTGAAATCAGCAACTGCAATGGCATTCCATGCTCCAATCACACTTTCAGTTACGATTGGATGATCCGCAACATTATTTGCGCCTACATTCAGCAAGTCACCACGTTTATATACGGTCGCTGTTTTAACTTTGGCATTTTCCGTACGAACGCCATCACCAACCACTAATTGGTTAGTAGTAATAGTCGGAGTGATTGTCCCCATTATTTTTGCTCCTGAGAAGCTGCGAATTTGTTAAATGCTTGATCTAGCGCAGAACCTTGAGAACCACCACCAAATTGTTGTTCTTGATTACCACCAGCTTGATGTTGAGTCATAAAGCTTGGTAAACCCTGCTTTTGCTGTTCTTGAGGCTTGGAAGCAAATTGACGTAATTGCTTAGCAGAGAATGCAAAAGCAACATCATCAAGGTTCTTCATTTCGGTAATATCTTCAGCACTAAACTCTTTGCCTAGATCTTTACCTAGCGCAGTGATTTCCGCTTCACGTTTTGCAGCAGCGAATTTCTTTGCATCTTCTTCAAGCTGTGAATTTTTAGCTTTTAAAGCTTCAATTTCAGCTTGAGCTTTTTCTAATTCGGTCACGTTTGTGTCCTCATGTTTGGGTTGTGATTTGCCTGAAAAGGCTTCGATTGTGGTTTGAGTATCTGCACCCACACCACAAATTGTGATTTCATGTACTCGTACATTTCGGAACACATGCAGTGGACCAGTAAACTGCTGACCATTTACTTCAATTGTTTTACCTGGTGCAATTTCTTCAATAGATTCAGGATCAGCCCACCAAGACATTTGAAATGGATATTCCTCATCGATGTCTTGCACAATTTCTTTAGCTTTTGCATTACTAAGAAAATGACCTTTAGCTTTAAAGCTATTAGTTACTTCATACGAAGTAGCCACACCAACACGCTTACCGCCAAAGTGTTCTTCAACGAGTCCAGTCTTTGGTTTGAGCTGCAAGCCATTTAAATCAATCACTACACCTGAGCGACCCCAGTAGTAATGGTTGTCAATGCGACCACCGCTATACACTTCAGCGTCAAATGTTCGACGCTTCTTTTCACTATCTTCTGTTGTTGTGATCGGAACATTCACAGCCGTGAACTGACAGCGTAAATGCTCCTGATTTTGTTCAGGCATTTTTCATGCTCCAATAAAAAAGCACCCGAAGGTGCTTAAGTTGAATTTTCTCAAATTAATTTACTAGTGCTTTTAGCGTGTAAACCATCTTGCCTTCCAATGCTTCAATCGAAACCACTTCAAATGACAAACCAATAGGTATTAATACACCATCATTTAAACCTAACTTTGACAAATCAATACCCAACCCATCTGCATTTAAGATATGGATTGTGATGTCACCACCTGAATTCACCATTAGAAATGGCGAATTAGATGTAATTGTTTGCCCGACTTGGTATGTAGCAATCTGCTGAACTGTTGTAGAACCAACAATGATTGGTGCTGTATTTTTAGCAACACTCTCAATCACAGCTAAATCGTTTTTAAGCCATCGTTTAAGGACATCATCTGCTAACGAAGTGCCTGCGCTATTTAGATAATTTGTAATTGCACCATCATTACCTTGAACATAGTTCAACAAGGTTTTAATCGCACTTGGACGTATATTTGGATCCAGTGGGATCACAGTGTCTGCAATCGTATTAAATAGATCGCGACTCTTATCATCCATTGGCGCAAATAAGCTTGTTAGCTTTTTGGATGCCGTCCACTCTGCTTGAATTACATTTTTTTGCTCGATTAAAAATTCAGAATCTAAACCTGATTCAAGAATCTTTTTATCAACCAAATTAGATAAATCACCAAAGTTTACTGGATGTGAGCTCCAACCTAATTCTTCAGCAATTTGAGGTAATTTATCATCAGATGTAATGCCTAAACGCATCGCCTCTTTTTCGGTTAATGCGATCACTGTACAACGACAACGAAACCCTAATGGTGGGTAATGCGTCAACCAAAATGGATCGTCAATGTGTCTAATGATCTTGTTTAATGCTAAATGGCTTGGTCTTGTTCGACTATCCTCAATAGAGGAATACATCAAATAAGGTCGTTTATCCTTATTTTTCTGTTGTTGTTGCCAGCGACCATGACCGTATGCATTTTGAATATTAGTGCGAAAAACATTATCTAAATAATGCTTAGGTAGAATGATTTCGGATTCAGCAATTAACTTTTGAAAATCTTTAAAAGTACCACCATTCGCAAGCGTTTTATTTACACCATTAATAACTGTTTGAATCTGCTCTAAACTCGACAAAAAACTCACCGTTGTTGCCATTTGGCGAGTTTTCAAGTCAAGCGTATAGAAATCATCAGGCAGTAATATTTTTCGCTGTTTAGCGTAATTTAGTGCCTCAAGAAAGGTGACTGGTTGCATTTATTCACCCTTTTGTGCTGTCACATACCCCAACACATCACCTGCATATAACGCCTGATCTAAGTTCGCTTTAAATTGTGATTCACTCACACCAGGTATTAATTGCATAAGATTAAAAGCTAAACTTTCAGGACTATCAGATTTAGCCACCAATTCCTTGATCTGATCTTGATTTAATAATTCTAAATCTTGAGCATCTGTCAATTCTTCAACTTCTTGCTGTGAAGCGCTAAGTTGTTTAGATGAAGCTTTGAATGAAAAGGCTGTTTTGGGTAATGCTGTGAATTGGTTTGGTTCATTTTTTGGCTTAATGCCAGCAATATCACCATCTTCAAAACCATAAGCTTTGCTTATATATTCAGGTGTGAACTCAACACCTAAATCACGCGACAATACCGAATCACGGTCTGCCTGCTCTTTATTTAGTGTCTTTTGCTCTTCACCAATAATGATTTTATGGCGTTCCCATCCATTGATATCACAAAGCGCATTTACAACAGCCTGAACCGTAGGTGTGACTAAGCGAATATCAGATTTAAGTTTATCTTTTCTGACATTTTCGTGAACCTCACCTAGTGCACGACTCCCTGTGCCATCAGTTCCCGATGTTAATGTTTGCCCTAATATTAGCTTTTGGATTTGACGCTTAATAGTTGTATCAAATATTTCAAATGATGCGCCAGCGTTACCTGAACCATTCGCCAAGACTTGCACATCATCTTCAACATCAATCGCAAGCACTGATTGTGAGTGAGCATTTAATAAAGCGGTACTCATATCTTGTGTTTCTGTGTTTTTGCATTTACCTAATAAAATAGGTGTGCCAAAACGCTCTAAAAACTTAGCCCAAAACTTAAATCCATTCTGCTTAAAGAAGTGCAACCAATACAAAGATGACAGTAATGCTTTTCCATATGGCTGCTCATATGTAGCCTTACGTCGAGTGAGAAAGAACTTCACATGTTGATCAACAACCTTTTCAACCCCCGCACCATCTGAACGCAGAATTAAGCGCCCATCGTTTTTAGGCTCAAACCACTGCATTGGCTTTTCACCAATCCATTGCAAACCAATATATGTATCGTTTTGTTGATATACAGCTTCTTGCACTGAGTAGCCTTGAAACAAAGCATTGTGTGCAGCCGTAGCGATTTCATAAAACCATTCATCAAGCTCAAGTTTTAATAATTCAGCTTGTAGTGTGTCACTTGGTTCAATTCGGTAGGGCGTTGCTAGCAATGCATCTTGTCGCGTTTCTGCCGCTTGACCAATCTCATCATCTTCTAACAATACTTTAAGTCGATGACGTGCAACTCCAGCTTTACGCAAAACTTCATCATTATCAGGAAATTTTGACAGATAAGAGAACACACTGGATACAGCTTCTTGCGTATATAAACTACCATTAGACAAAGCCTTAGACGCTTTGCCTTTTTTAGACTTTGCCATGAAATTACCTTAATACGTTCGTGATCCTGCACCTGCAGGTTTTTTAGGTGTTCTCGCCTCGTTTAGCTCATTAAATGCATCGCTGCCCGCATCCACTTGGTCATCATGTTTACCATTTGGGAAGTTTCGCAGCTCCTCAATAAATGGCTTATTCCATTCACCACGTAACATTTTGACATTACCTACATTAACTTGAGCTGCAAACGGTTGAGCGCGTGTAATCTTGTCGCCCGATACTGTTTCGGCTTTAACAATAAAACCTGCTAATTTGGTAATAAAATTCTTTGCTTGCGACTTACCAGCTTGACCAGGATCTTGTGGTAATCGAATTGATACCGACTTTCCGTCAAGATCTGCGGTTTGTTTAATTCGCTTTTCAACACCATCAGGACCTAATTGACCGCGCTGCACATCCATAATGTATGTATAACCATCACCACCCTTAGCTTCTCGAACACCAACAGTCCAATCCCCCTCGTTTTCAGAGGATGCTAAATCCCAAGCGCGAACCTGTTTAACAATATCTGCAGGTAATGCATCCACAATTTCAATATTGTCGGGTTTAAAAAAACCACCTGCTGGTGGTGATGGTCGCTGACGATATTGCCCTGAGAACACATAGGGCGCTGCCAACTCCATTCGGTTTAAATCTTCAATAGTGTGTTTTGCAGGCCACAATGCTGTGCCATCGGGTTGGATTGCAGAGAGTTCTAATTGTTCCCATTCCTCACCATTGCCACCATTAAGCAGCCATCCCGCAAGATCTTCTTCATGTAGACGCTGCATAATGACAATGATCGGTGTATCTGGTGAGTTAGTGCGAGATTCAAGTGTGTTTTGAAACCATTCAATCACGCTTTTACGAATCGTGTCTGAACGTGCTTCACTTGCTTTATGTGGATCATCGATGATGATTGCACCACCAAAACTATCACGCAACTTTCCTGCACCAAAACCTGTAATCGTACCGCCCGTACCTTGTGAATAGCAGACACCACCATCAACTGTGCGCCAATCATCTTTAGCTTTGCTATCTTCACGCAGTTTCACATTGGGAAACACACGTTTATATGAATCCTCAAGCACTAAATTACGTGTTTGTGAGGCATTATTCGCCGCTAACGTTGCTGAATAACTAACATGAATAAATTCAGAATCAGGTGCTTTACCAAAACACCATGCCATGAAATTAATTACAGCCAATTCAGTTTTAGAGTAGCGTGGTGGTACGTTAATGATTAAACGCTTGGTTTCACCCCGATAGACTTTCATTAAGGCATCACAAATCGTGCGATGGTGCCAGTTGTGCATCCATTTATACTTGCGACGCTCTTTAAACATATAACGTGAAAAGAAGTACAAATCTTGTTGTGCTTCAATCTGAATTGCAAGCTCACGTGCTGGATCAATAATCATTTAAAACCCGCTCCCTTGCTGCAAGGTAGCTTTCAGTCGGCACGTTTTGATTAATAGTTTCTATTGGTTTACCGTCTTTACCTGTGATTTCTTGCTTCGTCACACGACCATCAGTTTCTTGAAATGCTTGTTTTAAGATATTTTGACGCATCACTTTATTACGCCCCCAATCGTCATACATTTTTTGCAATTCACGTAATCGGAATGCTTTATTGGCTATTGGGATATCTTCAACATTTTCTCGAAATGCCTTGCGTGTTTGCTCAAATAAATCTTTTAATTTTTTACTAAGATTACGCCCCACGTATTTGGTTGGATCGTAGCTAGCAACCTGTTGACGACTTATTTCTATTTTAAATTCTTGTTTTACGGTGTCTGCTACTTGTTGAGGGGTTTCAAAGCAAGCAAGAGACTGAACTATAAAGATTTTCATAGGCTCTTTTAGTGCTGCCATAACCACCTCTTTGTAAAACTACGTAAAACAAAATAGGCAAAAAAAATTAAGCCAACTTCAATAAACACGTACCACATGCATGAGCAATATTTGCTTTTGATATTGTTGGACCATCATTTGCAAGCTCTACCATTTTTTGGACTGATTCAGATGCACCATAACGTTGTACAACACCGTGGAATTCTTCTACATCGTGACCACGTAAAAAATGCTTAGGCTCACCAGTCATTTGACTGACAAGAATATTTCCATCTTCATCACGTTTAACACCAATGTGATACAACTCATGCTCAATCAAGGCACAAAAATCAGTATCACTCGCTTGGGATGCAAACTGAGCATCAATAGTGATGATGTATGTAGGTATATGACCAAACCAATTTCTTAGCTGCAACTCTTGTCTAGCTTTCTTCCAACCACCCATGTTAATCATGACGCGCTCGGTTTGCCCTAAAACTACCTGTTCAGCCTTAACAAATGCAGATGAAGCCCATAAAACATCGAAAAAATCACGCTCAAACATTTGTATATGATCGTGGTCTGGGTTATACAAATCACCTTCTTCATATACGAATGTTTCTAATATCCACTTTCTTAAATCATGCGCTGGCTCAAAATCAATTGGGTCATACTCAGGATCTAAACCTAAAAGGCTTTCAGGTGGATATGGTCGCTTCATTGCAATAACGCCCTTAAATTTCTTACACGATTCTTAAATTCTGTAATTTTGGAATCAACAACTATCATTTCATCTCTGGTCATTAATCCACGAGATAGGTTTTGGTATTTCTCGATTTCATCTGACAGGGTTTTAATATTCTTCTTCGCTTCTACTTTATCAACCATACAAACATCCCAATAATAAGAACAATAACTAGATACCAAGCTTTATTGAATCGGTTTGTCTCATTTGATAATTCTTTGTAGTAATCTTCCTGAGAAAAATCCCATGCTTGCGTGATTTCTTCTTTGTATGGTGTTGTTGCAATTTTACCTTGATTTCTTGTATGAGCTTGAGCATTCAAACACTTAGCTTTCTTCTGCTTTCTATTCATATCCACCACCAATAAACGTAAAAAAACCACCCGAGGGTGGTCTTAAAATTCAATTACCATAATGTTCAATAGACAATTCACTTAATAATAAGAACACTTCATCCTCTGTGAACCCGACACAGTCCCTACAACAGATCGGGTGGAGAAAAGAATGAGCGATACAACTAGAATCACCAATCCAATTGAAATCAAAGATAATTCTAAAGAACGAGTTGCATTTGATCTTATGGAGAAAATTATCTACGCTGAAGGTAGAGCAAAACAAGCAGATTACCTACAACCCAACCCACGTGAATACTATTTAAAACTATATAATCAGTGCCATCAAATTATTACTATTTCAGGAATTGAAGTTAAAGATGTTCTTTAATCTTTCTTTTTAAAGAGTTCTTCTTCAATTTTTTTAATATTAAATACGATTTCATTAGGATCTTTAATGCCAGCATTGATTAGGCTTACAACCAATTCAAGCTTTTCATTATGATTCAACATATTAAAACTCCAAACAGTAAAGTTCACCCAGTGTGGGCTTTATAAAAAAGAAAAAGCCCCTCAACATCTAGAATGCAAGGGGCTTTGAGAGTGATTCTAATAATAACAATTAGCTAAAATTTAGTATTTCTATATTTTTTAATTCAAATTGCTTTTTTTGAGGATTATATTTTTCATGAACAATTATATCAGCCTTGATCTTTCTCTTACCATAAGAGTGTAGCTGAGCTGGATCTATATTTTCACCAAGTATAAAATTTACTCTTTTATCATGGATATCAGGAACCAATCCCGCCCACCCTCTTGTCTTGTTATCTTGGTCTGAGGCATATACCCACGCATCAACATTTGAATAGTTTTTTTCACGCTCATCTTGAACAGGTGGTTTATAGTTGTCAGGAACATTATCAACAAAATTACCATCAAATTTAACCTGCTCTAACAGCACATCCTTACTATCAACAGTGATTTCAGCACCTTTTTCCAGCTTTGCCGGCTGGACAAAGTCAACAGCATTTTTTGCAATCTGTTTTTGAGGCAAAGCATCAATTACTTCTTTGACTTCATCACCTGTCAAAATCATAGTACCATTCGAATTCATAATACCATTATTCACAACTACTACAGATGGCTTGGCTGGCTCCGATGAGCCCCCTAAAGCATTCATAACAGCTATTGTTGCGCCCACTGAAAGAATAGCGGTAGCGCCTGCAACAACGAGACTTTTCACTACACTATTATCCTTAGCTATTTCTTTTAAACACTGTTTCGCATCACTCCCAAGTTTTTCTACTTTGGAGTAATTTGCTTCACCTAATGTTTGCTTAAGAAGGAATTTTAAATCTAAGCTTCCGCTCTCTAAGTGCTCAATAAAAATTTCAGAATTAGTAACTTTTATCCCTGGATATACCTTCTCAATAAACTGAGGCGTTTTGAGTAAAGTACTTTCGATTGCTTTCAAGCTATTAATCACAAAATCAATTGGAATGTAATTTTTATTTGAATAGTAAACGTGATATTCAGTTTCAATGATAATTTCTTCAGCAACCACTTCTTACCCCCAAAATGTAAAATTTTAGGTTTTTATATCATAAATCAAATCATTATTCTTGCTTTAATAATGAACAAAAAAAATATTTCAACAATGAAAAGAAAAAGCCCCACCAATAACTAAGTATTCGATGGGGCTTCATGTGCCGTAATC
The DNA here is from genome assembly GCF_059515905.1 of Acinetobacter sp. FY731. Classification (NCBI taxonomy): domain Bacteria; kingdom Pseudomonadati; phylum Pseudomonadota; class Gammaproteobacteria; order Moraxellales; family Moraxellaceae; genus Acinetobacter; species Acinetobacter sp. FY731. The sequence continues at coordinate 23,212 of NZ_JCAKNB010000015.1, forward strand.
CGTTCGGCTAGGGTTACCGAAATAACCAAGGTAATTAAATAATGAAAACATAGTTATATATTTGGTTATTTAAAATTTCGTACCAATCTCTACAATATCGACCACTACAACAATTATTTTAAATATCATCTAATTTTTTAATTTCAATCAAAACCACATACATAAAATAAGTTGTTATTTATCAAAATTTTAAAACCATATTAATTCTATTGGTATTTTTATTATCTATACTTATTATTTTACCAAATGTTATAAAAAATCAAAAAAAACAAGTACAATTCCTTCATACAATAAATAATAGCAATTCAGCGCATTATAAAAATAAATTGAGGTTTGTATCTTTGGGAGAGGATACAAACCTTCTTTTTTTACATACGAAAAACCCACCAAGAGTTAACTTGATGGGTCTCGAAAAATACAAACAAAATTCAGCGCATTGAATTCTAGATGAAATATACGCTTTTTTAATAACTAATCAATCATTAAATTTTTAAATTTACATATTAAAAAGGTATAGCTGTCAGCTATACCCCTTATTCAATTTAAACCATCTGCCCAAATTTATACACTAAAAAGGTTAAGATCACCGCTGAAACCACTATAAGCATTATGTCTATTATATCATCGGAGGTCATATTTTTATCCTCGTTATTTTTTGTTATTTTTTATAATAATATGTTTTGAAAATAATGCAATATGTAAAAATTCCACTTGGAACGGACGCTTTCGGACAATACGTATAACAATATATATTCTATTTTTTTCTTATTACCTTTAATTACCAAAAAAGTATTTTATTCAAAAAAATACCCACGAATTGGAGTACGTGGGTAATAAACTAGAGAATCTATACTAATATAGTCGGATTTAATACTTAGTTTGTATCAAATACGTAAGTTTGGCGACAATCAATCTAAACCACTAAGAATAAAAGGAAGTCGCCAAAACTATGTTGCTCAAAACAATTAACCAAGCCCAATAGCATCTTTCACATCATCACCACTTGGTTGGTTTATTTTAGACAATAAAAAAAGCCCACCTTTCGATGGGCCTCACACCTAATCATTTGCGCTGACTTAGTTGCTTTTATTGCAAACACAATATAACAGACAAAGGTTTAGCTTTTATTAGCAAAATATATCAATAAAATTAACTTTTCGATAAGCAAAAAAAAACCGCATCTCTTGGGGAAGAAATGCAGGTTATAAACTTGGAATTAAAAATTAAATTCCTGTGGAGTAACACCCACTATTTTACTAGGTTTATTTATTAAGTAACTAGTAATATCTACCAAAAAATAAGTTTTACAACATTGATACTTTATTAATCTATGAACTATAGGATTAAATAACTGGCATTAAAAAAACCCACCTTTCGATGAGCTTCTTAATTCGGTCTATCACTTACGCAGTTCGACCACTGTATAAAAACTATACCTTACATACCGCAATTTTGTCAATTAAGAGTTTCTTAAACTTTTACGATAAATTTCAACGTAATAATCTATTTCATCTTTCATATCATCAAGCATTTGCTCAACCATGTATTCCAAGAAAATATAATTCTTTCGATAGGTTTCAGATTTAACCTCTGTAACACCAACAAACTTCAATCGCTTTTCAACACAAGGTTCTTTTGCCCCACGTAAATGAAAGAACAGTACCATTTTTGAAACTTTTAAACTTAACGATTCAATATTAAATGTAACGCGTTTAACCTTATCTTTAAGCGCATCACATAGGATTTTAGCAAAGTGTTTATGTAGTACATCGTATGCAACAGTATTATCCCGATAATCACCCCAAACTAACAATTCACAATATGCTTTACATGCAGGACATTCGATTGAAGCAATAGCACCACAACGATCTTCCCATGATGGACCTTTTTCACCAGTACCCTTTGGATCTGCATTGTATTCAATTGCTTTAAGTCCAATTTGGCACAACCATTCCAAATTGGTCATTTTCTCTGTTTTTTCAGCAACTGCATTCATCCCTTTACCCTCTCACCAATTCTTCAATTTGTTTAATCGCAAAACCACTTGTTACTTGTTCAGTGCTAAATCTAAATACCTGATAACCCATTGCTGTTGCTGCGTTGTATTTATCCATATCCCCCAAGTAGCCTTTACCTCTTGTGTGACGACCACCTGACCAAATACCCCCTTCAACCTCAATTAACAGCTTTGTATCTTCAATATAAAAATCAGCTCTCCATTTCCTTGTCGGGTGAAACCTAAATTCGCTCTTAAATGCGATTTTCAGCGCTTTTAATTGCATCCCTAGTATTTCCTCGCCCTTACTCTGTTTCTTCACGCCACGCTTCGGACATTTTGATTTAAGCTTATTTCCATATTGTTTCTTGTATTCAGCGAGTGAGATACTGGTCATTCAACCCCCATATCCGCTTCGTTCTCTTGAAATTGTTCTTGTAAGAGTTCTTCTTCTAAGTCGTGATTTGTCATGCTGCTACCTCATAACCTGATCGAACGCTATATTTTTTCTTTGCTAAGCGACTGGGCTTATAACGAATCACATAACACCCTTTGCACGCAGCCTCATAACAAGTGGATTGAGTACCGTCTTTCTTCTTTTTACCTTTGTATGTGAACCAAAATTCACTATCCAACGGCCAATATTCTTGACACTCAATACAAAGCTTTTCACGACCTAATTCCGTTTCAATGTATTTAGGTTTTGAGTTCATGCCACCACCTGCGCTTTCATTTTTGCTTTTAGTGCTGAGCGCTGATTACTGATTGTTTTTGCTTCTTTGCAAAACTCGCAACGACACTTATGTTTGTTGTATGCGTAAACAGTGCCATGATTAATTAGGGGGGGCATAAGCCAATCCTTCCAATTCTTCACACCAATCCAATGTGTACTGATCTCTCATGACAATCCTCCAATACGACACATAAACGTAATGTACATTCCGCCATACGATGGTCTGCTAAATGCCTTAAGCTCTTTTTTAAGCAATGTTTCGATATGTGCTCTAGTTTCAATTTTGTATGGCATTGAGCTTTTAAAAATTCGACCAGAGTTTTGATAAGCTTCGATCGTAACTGTCATTTTTTGACGGTTTATTTCTGTTACCTGAACTTCTACACTCACACCCCACCCCCAACTCTTGAATCATTCCAATTGCATTCAACAATCGTTAAACCGTCATGTTGAAAACGAGACCAAAGACGATCACCTAAATCTTTTTGAAGTTCTTCAATCGTCATATTTGAAATAAGCATCGTTGCTTTTTTTGCGTCATAACGTGAGTACAAAACCTTGTGCACTAACTGCAATCTGTTCTCATGACGATCATGCAAGCCGTATTCATCAAGAATTAATAAATCGTATTCAGTGAAGCGATGAATCGCACTAGCTTCACTGTCATCGGCTTTTTTCCAAGCATTGGCAATTTCATTCGCCATATCTTCAGAAGTGATATAACGAGCGTATTTACGTTTGTTGAGCACGTTTTTAGCCACTGAACACGACAAATGCGTTTTACCTGTTCCAGTACGTCCAACCATGATCAAATTGCGATTCATGCTGTTGTTAATATCTTTTGCGAATGTTGAGCACTGAGTTAAAGCAATTTCTTGCCCTTTATTTTTCACTTGGTAGTTTTTAAACCCACTCTCAGCATGACGACTTGGTAGCATTGCTCCTGCAAAGTGTTTTTCACGAACAGATTGATTTACTTCTGATTCGTGTTTGATATGGACTTGCTTAATCAAATCCTTTGCGCATGATTTACAAACAACACGACCAAATAGATTTACTTTCAACTCGTTGTGCTCAATGCAAAG
>NZ_JCAKNB010000016.1:0-24951 GCF_059515905.1 Acinetobacter sp. FY731
ACAGTTCAAAATAAATCTTTTTTAAATAAGAAAATGATTTTATAATTATAAATATGCACTATATTTCCACAGGATTATAATATTCATGGTAGATCAGGCAAACAAACACAAAAATAGCCCAGAGATCTTAAACTCTCCCTCTGAGCCTAACTATTGGTTTCCTTCTGAACCAGATATTGATAATAAAATCGCACAAGGCTTAACTGCATTTTTACCTTTAGATGACGCTTTTTTAAGTATTGCAACTCGATTACATTTGATTTCTAAAGCTCAACATTACATTGATTTGCAATATTATATTTGGGCAGACGATGAGCTTGGACACTTACTTCTTTCAGAGCTTCTTAAAGCTGCTAATCGTGGGATACACATTCGACTACTAATCGATGATCAAAACGGTACTCAACTTGATTCTAGTTTAGAACAACTGGTTACCCACCCAAATTTTTCTATCAAATTTTATAATCCCTATAAATTCAGAAAAGTACGCACAATAGATTTCCTATATCGAGCACTTCAAGTAAACCGTCGTATGCACAATAAACTTATTATTGTAGATGGTGAGATTGCTGTTACAGGTGGACGAAATATTAGCCGTCAGTATTTTGATGCGAGTGATAAATCTGAATTTACTGATTTCGATGTTTTATTTTATGGCTCCACAGTTACAGATGCTAATCAATTATTTCTAAACTTCTGGAACGATGAGTTAAGTTGCCCCGTTGAAAAATATTTAAAATCAGGCTCAGTAATTGGTCTACAACAATTAAATATTAGATATGAGCAAGAAAGTCTCGTAAAAACATCAGATAAAGAAAAACTCTTTCATGCTGAAAAATTACTTAGAGAATACCATTTAGCCAAACACCCCATCCGTTGGGCTAAAGCTCATTTTATTGGTGACACTCCCGACAAAACGCGAAATAAAGCAAAAAAAGAGGATCTTTTATTTACAAAATTTGTAAATATGATGGGCATGCCAAAACAGCATTTCCAACTCGTTTCAGCATATTTCATTCCAACTAACTTCGGTGTAAATCAATTAACGAATATTAAAGAATCACAAGCTAGTGTTCGTATTCTTACCAATTCATATGTAGCCAATAATGTTCCCATTGTGCATGCTTTTTATCAAAAATATAGAAAGAAACTTTTAACTTCCAATATCAAACTTTACGAATTAAAACCCTTTATTCAACAAAAAAAGCGGACATGGTATGAAGTGATCACTGGCAATGTCATTCCTGCTAAAAACAAAAATAGCTCTTGTTTACATGCCAAGTTTTTTTATATTGATCATAAAGTTTTTATCGGATCATTTAATTTCGACCCAAGATCTACATCTTTAAATACCGAGGTTGGTTTAGTTATTGAATCTGAAAGCTTACAACAAGATATTCATGAATCATTAACTCAATTATTACCGCGTATCGCTTATGAACTAAAACTTAATGAACATGGAAAAATTATTTGGGTTGAACATCAAGATGATGGTAACGTGGTAATTCATGAATATGAACCAGAGACAACTTCATTTCAAAGATTCATGATTAAAGTAACCTCACTCCTACCAATAGAGTGGATAATGTAATAATTTAAGCCTATTGAAGATGCCATGTGATATATCTTTATTATGTAAAGATATATTTTTCTAAAATGTTTAAGCTTAATTTCAGTTAGAGTTTTACAGCTTTTTTAAAATAAAAAGGGATCAAGTACTCACTTAGCAAAGTCTTACTATGATAAAAGTAAGTAAGTTTTTGATGTTGGAATAATTAGACACAATTAATCTATTTTAAATTTTATTTTTCAATAAATAAAATGGATTACCTTAATAATGCACAAGCACAATATGAACGAATCTGCATCGCCACACACTAAAAAACAGAAAGGAAAAATTCCTGACAATTGGGTGGGTTGTGAACAATGCGATACGATTAGTCTTAAAGAAACATTGGACAAAAACGAAACTGCATATTGCCCATGCTGTGGAGCATTACTATATCAAAAAGCCAAATCACTACCGTATATTTTAGCTTTGACATTAACAGCACTTATCGTTTTTATCATCGCAAATAGCTTTCCTATTGTAATGGTTGAGCTTCAAGGAATTAGTGTTGAAACAACACTTTTAGGTGCAGTAATTGCGATGTTTAAAATAGACAAAGCTTTTGTTGGTGTTCTTATTTTGATAACCACATTTATTGTTCCTCTCTTAAATATTTGTTTATTGTTGTATGTTTTAAATACAGTTTCCACTTTAAAACGTCGACCAAAGTTTTTAGTTCAAACTATGCGACTCCTTTATCTATTAAAAACATGGGCAATGATTGAAGTATTCCTTATTGGCGTTCTTGTAGCTTTGGTTAAATTGGTTGGTATGGTCGTTGTCGTACCAGGCATTGGATTATGGGCATTTGCTATTTTAAGTGTATTGATGGTCATGATATCTTCAATACAATTACAAAATATTTGGGATGAAATTGATCGGAGTTTATTGAAATGATCAATGAAATAAACGCTCATCAAAAAGAAAAAAACGTAGAACTTAATGACATAACTTATCCACGAGCAGATGACTTTAATTTACTTATTTGCCCGTGTTGTGGACATTTAAATACACGAACATCTAAAGATAATACTGCAGTAGAAAAATGTACGCGATGTAACATTAAACTGCATCACCGAAAGCCAAATAGTCTCTCGAAAACTTTTGCATTGACCATTGCTGCAAGTATTTTATATATTCCAGCTAATGCTCTGCCAATGACCATTACAGAATCATTATTTGGTACTCAAAAAGATACAATCCTCACAGGAGTGATTTATTTTTGGCAAAGTGGTGACTATTTTGTTGCAGTTGTTATTTTTTGTGCCAGTATTTTTATTCCCTTATTAAAGCTACTCATTTTATACTTTTTAATCTTTGTCATTTTTTTACAGAAAAAACGACATTTACAGTTTTCACCTACAACATGTGCCAAACTTTATCGTGTCGTAGAACTTGTAGGTCGATGGTCAATGATTGATGTATTTGTCGTTGCGCTATTAACGGCATTAATACAAATACAATCACTTGCCACTATTTTTGCAGGCCCAGGGGCCGTTGCGTTTGCAGCCGTGGTGGTTTTAACTTTGTTAGCATCTTTAAGTTTTGAACCTCGCGTAATTTGGGATAATTATTATGCGAATAAAAAAACAGATTAAGAGTAGTAAAAGTGCATAAATTTTGTTCTATTAAACACTGTGCATTCTAATTTTATTAAACTGACTTGAGAAGATTGGATGATATGTCTGAAAATATAACACCGTCGGAACATGCTGATTCAAATTCACAGGATTCAACAAATCCTGAGCATCAGATTTTGCCTAAACCTAATAAGAAAAAAGGCAAATGGAAAATTTCATTGATTTGGTTAGTGCCAATTATTGCACTTTTGGTTGCACTTTCATTAGCACTTAAAGCTTATTTAAGTATTGGACCGACCATTGAAGTTTCATTTCGTTCAGCAGAGGGCTTAGTTGCAGGTAAAACTGCAGTCCAGTTTCGTCAGGTGAATATTGGTTTAGTCCGTAAAATTAAACTATCTAAAGATTTATCACATGTCATTGCCCAAATTGAGTTAACTAGAGATGCTCAAAATTTTGCCTCAACAGATTCAAAATTTTGGGTCGTTCGCCCACGAATAGGCACAAATGGTATTTCAGGCATTAATACGCTACTTTCTGGTGTTTATATTGAAGTTGAAGGTGGAAAGGTAAATAAGCACAAAACAGAGTTTGTTGGGCTTGAATCCCCTCCTGTCATTTCTTCTGATGTACCAGGTAAGACATTTTTCTTAAACGCGAATGATTTAGGTTCACTCGATATCGGCTCACCAATTTATTATCGTCGTATTAATGTCGGTCAAATAGCTGGATATCAACTTTCCAAAGATGGTACACAAGTTGAATTACAAATCTTTGTAAAAGCTCCTTATGATAAATTTGTGACGAAAAATGTACGCTTCTGGCAAGCAAGTGGTATAGACGTAAGTCTAAATGCCTCTGGGTTCAATTTAAAAACACAGTCATTGGCAAGTATTGTTGCAGGGGGAATCGCTTTTGGTTATCCAAAAGGTGTCGTTCCTACAACTCTCGCAACGGACAAAAAAACCTTTACATTGTGGGATTCACAAGCTGATGCTTTGAAAAATCCAGATGGTAAAGGCTATCCAATTGTGATGTATTTTGATCAATCACTACGCGGTTTAAGTACAGGTGCCCCAATTGACTTTATGGGTATTGAAATTGGTGATGTCACTTCTATTAATGCAGAGTTTACAGATCAACATAAACAAATACGCATGCGAGTAGATGCCATGATTTATCCATCACGCTTAGCAGATGGTCAAGAATTAAATCCACATGGCGAAATATTTAAATCCTTTATTCAAGAAGGATGGCGTGCGCAAATTCGTACGGGAAATATTTTAACTGGTCAGAACTATATCGCATTTGGTCAATTCCCAAGCGCTAAATATGTCGGATTAAAATTACTTAAAAATGGTAAAACTGAAGTGCCAACTATGCCACCCGAATTAAGTAATCTTCAATCCCAAGTTTCTGTTATTGCAGATAAATTAAGTAAATTCCCATTAAATGAAATTGGCAGTGATGTACGTAAAACATTACAAAGTCTAAATGCAACAATTAACTCTACAGAAAGATTAATCAATCAATTAGATGGCAAAGTTGCACCAGATATGCAGGCAACATTAAATGAATTGCGGAAAACACTTCGTTCTTCAGAATCTATTTTATCGAGCGATGCACCAATGCAACAAGATATACGTCGTGCTGTACAGCAAATCACACGTGCTGCATCATCTGTAGAGCTTATGGCTGACTATATTGAGCAACACCCTGAATCACTCATTCGTGGTAAAAAATCGGAGCCAAAAAATGCAAATTAAGCTTTGTTTTAATTCTACAGATATTCAGAAAAAGGCTAAGACTTATATAAAGGCTTATCAATCCAATAGCTTGCGATTTTTGAGTAAAGCTATGCTTGGGCTTGGAGTTGTATTGTTGGTAAGCGGATGCAGTCGCTCCGTCGACCCTAACTTTTATAGCCTTACCCCCCAAATGACACCATTGCTCAACTCGAATGTTAAATTAATTCAAGTCATGCCTGTCACATTACCTGAGCGTTTAAATACACCACTAATGGTTCTACAAAAAAGTGATGGCAAAACCTACATACTCGATAATCAACGGTGGTCATCTAATTTAAATGATGAACTACAAAGTGTTCTATCTGCGGGATTACAACAAAAACTTGGTGCTATTGATGTGTATAACACAGGACTTACTGGTGGAAAGGTATCGTATCTAATTGCACCTGAGTTTTCTCGATTTGATATTATTGAAGATGCTCAGAATCAGCAAACTCATATTGAAGTCATTTCAGCATGGGTTGTTAAGCGCAAAGAACCTGTATCTACAGAGACTTCCAGTGACAATCAACAATTAAATTGCCACATGAGTTTCAGTAGTCCTGTTAGTGGGAAATCACAAAATTTTGTGAATATTGTGGCAACGTATCAAGATTCATTAAATCGCGTGGTTGATGCAATTGCGATGTCTACCATCGCTTTAGAAGCAAAAAAAACACCGAAGATAAGTGGAATTATTTGTTCATCATGAATATTGATTTCACCGCATAAAACTACTAGGCTTCTTAATCAATATATTTTTTGAATAAAGAAGCCTACCCCTAAATTGCTTAAAACAGCTGATTTCCCCTATTCATTCGTATTGACGAATAGAGGTATAATATTCCCATATCCTATGGTTTTTAGTGCTATATAAAGGCATAGCAAAAATAACATTAGGTTTGGCTACTTAATTTTGACAATCTCATTATTTCAATACAATAAATATCAACAAATTATACTTTATAGCAACTTATTTCCAGTTCAATCTTTAAGCGAAATAAAAGGCGTGCTAGCATAGGCTTAAATTGAACAACAATAAACCTCTATGTATATAATCATCATACTTACCATATTTTTTATTAGTTTTTTCTACACATATTACCGTGGTAAAGAAAAGTTAAAAATATCTCGTCAACTATTTGATCATTCAACTTTTTTTGCACCAATAAATATTTTTATGACAAAGTTTTCAAAACTACCAAACCATCCTTTTTTTGATACTGAGTCATTTCCTGAACTAAAACCTTTAAAAGATAATTGGCAAATAATTCGGGAAGAAGCAATTCAATTGCAGGCGCAAATTAAAGCAACAGATCAAAATAATGATGCAGGTTTCAATACATTTTTTAAACGTGGATGGAAACGTTTTTATCTTAAATGGTATCAAGAAAGCCACCCTTCAGCACAACAATTATGCCCAAAGACAACGGCATTACTTGAAAGCATTCCATCAGTAAAAGCGGCTATGTTCGCTGAATTACCGTCAGGAAGCTATTTAGGTAAACATAGAGATCCTTATGCTGGTTCTGTTCGTTACCATTTAGGCTTAGTAACCCCAAATGATGACCGCTGTTTTATTGAGGTTGATCAAGAACGTTACTCTTGGCGCGATGGTGAAGCAACCTTATTTGATGAAACCTTTGTACATTGGGCTCACAATGATACTGATAAGACTCGAATTATTTTATTTTGTGATATTGAGCGTCCAATGAAATGGGCTTGGGCACAACAATGTAATTATTGGTTTGGTCGTCATGTTATGGCAGCAGCTCGTTCGCCCAATAACGATCAAGACCAGACAGGCTTTATTAATAAAATTTTCAAATATTTTTACGCCATTCATCAATATGGACGGAAAATTAAAGCTGTGAATAGAACTAAATACTACATTTACAAATGGATTATGTTTGCTCTTATTCTTGCTCTTATTTTTATCCCTAGCTTTTTGTAATTTATTGTATTCACTGACTATTTCTATGAAAAATAAAACTTAAGCCTTAAAAAAAGCATGTGTAAGCTAAAACTACACATGCTTTTTTAGTATTATTTTTTTAAATCTTTCGCTTAAGAGCAAATTTAATCAGATGAAGTAAAACAAAAAAATGGTGCGCTCAGCGGGGATAGAACAATACTCTATAACCCATACAAACAAAGGCTTTAATATTTAATTATATCGCCGTGTATCCTTATTTCTGAATGTACCCCCTTTTATATCCTTAAAACTACCTGTCTATTTTATTTTTTAGGTTTCCGATTATTGTGGCATGGGTCAGGTGCACGCTGAGGGATTCTGCTCCTCTATTCAGTGGCTCAGGTTCTTAATGGTCGGATTATAAAGCTCCTCTTTTTTGTGGTTCTTATGCTGCACGTTATTTTTGGCGGTCAGGGATGCCATGATTTTGGGTACCGGTAGAATTTCAGATTTTAAATCCACATTTCAAATGTCGCATTAACTTGGCCTCTTTTTAAATATCAGCAAGTTTGCTCCCCCGCATCTTTACATTGACGGTGTACCAGATACCAGTACCACCGTATCAGATTTCAAATCCGAAAGGGTTAGATCTTAAATGTGACCCTTTTGTGGACCTTGTTTAATTCGGCCTCCACCAAAAAGTGAACCCAAAATCACTACAAGATTTTTCCTTGATGGCTCATATGCTTAAATTGACAATATCCGGCCTAAATCCTTACGTGGTATGTCTTACGGCGTTTTTATGATATGGATTTTCATCAAGGTACATCAAGGAAAATCACTTTACCTAGCAAAGCACTTCCAGAATTTTTCGCTGAGTGGGTTACTTAAAGTCACTACTCTCAGTTATGGTAGAAATCACCACAACTGATACCCTGACCGTCAAAAATGACGAGCAGCATAAGAGCCTCAAAAAAAACGGCTATAAGGAATATCCTGTGGAATCTTCTTCATCAACATCATGCTTATGTTGTTTTTCGAACATAGGTCTGATTTACAGCATGATAAGAATTTGAAAGAAACGAAAGCTAAGTTAAGCTGATAAGCTTGGGAGATTACGATGGGTAATGTGTATTTTGATGAAGCAGGTAATACTGGTCCTGAATTACTTGATAAAGATCAGCCAGTTTTTGTTTTGGCTGCAAATTGCTTTGATGATGAAAAAGCAGATGAATTAATTAAGAAACTGGCAATTCAAAATGGTCATGAAGCGAAGTTCAAAAAACTAAGAAGCTCTGAAAGAGGTCAACGAAAGATTCTAGCTTTATTAGGCGAAGTAATTGCTGAAAAGGAAAAGGTTAAAGTCACTATTTATCATAAGAAATATATGGCAATGGGGCTACTTTTAGACTTTTTAGTCGAGCCACTGTATGCAGAACAAGGACGTAACTTTTCGGCAAACAAGAGAAATATTTGGACCAATAACATTTTTTTTTACATGCTAGATCGTTGTTATGGTGTAGGTACGTTGGATAACCTCTTAACTAAATTTATAAATTTGGTAAAAGAGACTGGTCATAAAAGCATTAGTGATTTCTATTCTACTGTTCGAAGTATAGAAACTTCGCCGTTAGATGTTCGTAAGCAATTAGATTTTAGTTGGATATTAAGGTCTGAAACCGATGTGGAAGGCCATCTGCAATTTTTGGATAAAAACAAACTAGACCCTGTACAATCAGGAATATTTACACATGCTCAATATTGGGAGGGCGAGTTTAATGGCCCTTTTAACATCATTCATGATGAGTCAAATAGCTTAGAACAAAGCTTGGACTACTTTAATAGATTTATAGATCAGGCTAGTATTCCTATCAAAGTGGGAACAGATGATCGTATTATTACCTTACCACTAAGAGTTGAAAAGGTTGCAATCAAAGATTCAAAGTTAGTTCCGCAAATACAGGTGTCGGATATTATAGCGGGAGCTACTGCTTATTATTTAAAGCAAGCTATTTTGGCTGATCAGAGTCGAGAGAAAGAAAAACTATTTTTACAGTTGGAAGAAGTGGGAATTGAAAGCCTGATAGTTCATCATGTTTGGCCTCAGTCTAAGTTCACACCTGAGCAATATGGTATTACTCGATTGGAGTCGGAATTTTCAATGAATATTGCTGATCAAATTGCAACCTACCAGATAATTGAAGAAAAGAAGAGAAAACAGAAATTTACAGAATGAAAAACTAACAAATACGAAGGAAAGTGTTTTAGATATTTATGATAAGAGCACTAACAGATTTTGTTGGACCTTAGTATTATTCGCACAGGCGATTATAATCTCCGTGGTATTTTAGGTCGGTTTTCTAACCTAAAATACCACTTTTTAATTAGTCTGAAATTTTATTAAAAAAAACTTAAATTCCACTACTTATTCCGCATAGCCAAAAAAACGAGCTTCACCACAAAGGATAATATTCTAAATCTGACCATTAAGCATTTGAAATGCGGATGGTATAGCATAAATCATACAACCCCATTGTTGGAACTATCCCGTTCTTGGAACCGTTCCAATATTGGTACCGTATAAACTTATCGAATTCGAAAACCTTAAAACTACAAATTTCAGACTCGATCTTGGGTAACCAAACGTATGTTTATAGCCATGAAAAGATATTTACCCAGCTGATGGTACCTTCATTTGTGAAGGGACCGTAACCAGAAAAATAAGCACACCTAATCCATAACGCCGTCGGGTATTGTGATTTCCACAATACCTTACCTATAGCAGCAAGTGAGTTTTTCTGCTGAGCTATACGACATACAAGTGTCATAAATATGTCCTAGAGCAACTCTCCCCCTGTGGTTTATTATCAAAATTTATCTAAATAATTAGGAAAATAATGCAACTTATTTTCGCTAATTTAATTCTAAATAATTGATAAATATAATTTAAACATGGTTTTTATCTTGTTTGACGAAGGTGCTAAAAACATGGGGTTTTCATGCATAATTAGTGCAAATAAGGGTAAATTTATGCGCTTTTTATGCAATTTCATGCCAAAAACTGGCTTAAAAATGCAATTAATGGGTATCTAGCGTGTAGTTAATGGCAAATATTGTGAATTTTTTGTATGAAAAAAGACAGGAAGCGTACGGTAGAAGACTGCTTGAGTATCGATAGCCGGACCATGGCCAGATCCAATTCGCTTATAGACGGCGCTGCAGGCATATGGGTCTGGAGAAATGGGAAGAACGAAATCATCAGCAGCCTAGGTTATCTTCATCAGGACGGCTTACTTACTCTTCAATATGCAATTGATGGCCAATCGATAAAACAGCCCATCAGAGTGACATCCACACCATGCAACTACGGAAAACATCGGTACTGGTTCTTATGCCCTAATCATGGCTGTAGTAAACGTGTAGCAAAGCTTTATCTGGCTGATGGTGTATTCCACTGCAGGCAGTGCCATCAACTCAATTATCAAATTCAGCAATGCCCTAAGAGATATGCTTCAAAGCTCAATATGCAACGAATGCGAATAAAACTTGGATGGCCATTGGATCGTGAAACGGTTCCATTTTTAAAAAAGATACATAAGCCGCTCAATAAAAACCAAAAGACATTCCAGGCTATGGTTGCAAAGCATGATGAATATGAGCGTCAGTACAATGCTACTGCTATAGCTTTACATAATGCCTTTATGGATAAGCTTGATGTTCTGCAAGAGAGATCCAAGCACTCATACCCAGAATAAATATGAACAGAAGCTAACTAATACCGCTGAAAATGAATAAGTTACAAAGCTCTTACAATAGCAAAATTGAGCACATTATTATTCGTACCAGCTATCGGTATTAATACCAACTCTTTGGACTGATAAAGCCTCACCGAAGGGCTGCTCTATCATAACCGTAACTTGTGCCTGGAATGGAAATGATGGCCTTAAAACAGTCCCATCTCCCTCCCGCCATTCCGCTCTTGATCCATATTCAAAGTAACAACTGGCGGTACCCACAATAGTAAGTATCACTTTGTGAGATAGGATCGTTATCTTATCAAAGCCTTCGGTATGTAATTCCTCAATTGAAGCTCTCCTTGCTAAAACCTCAATTTCTGCACATGACTCAAAAATAGTAGACTCTAATAAGTGGCTATCAAGATTAGCCTCAATCTTTTCGAATACATCATTTTTAATTTGATTGATAATTGAAATTATTCTAATAACTGCAGCAATACATTCTTGAGCTAATTCTTGAGATTTCTCTAGTGGTATCGCAAATGTAGTAGGCCCAATATGAGTAAATGAATCTAAGATTTTTTGTTGAGATAATAGATTTTCACAAGCATCATTAATTAATTGTTCTAATTCCATTTTTCTTAATAAGTAATTTCCTAACCCTCCATGAATCATATATTGAAGTCTGTGCCTACGAGTTATGCCAGATTTTGATGTAGGATCATGCTTAAACCAGGAACATTTACGTATTTCTTCATTTGGTGCTGATCTATGTAAAAGATGTCTTATCAACTCTCGCATTGCATAGGCGAAGTTGTTGAAAGTTAGTGAGTGGTATTCCGAACTTAAGTTTTTTATTGCTGCTTGAAATAAGTCATTTTCAAACTTGTCTGTGAAGAAACTATTAAGTTTGTCTATATCGTGTTTATCAATCATTTGAAATCATTTTCTTTATTAGTATGGATTCCACTATATAGCAAGCTTCAGCATTCTGTTTTAATTAAAATCAGAGAGGAACTTCACACATAAGATCCTTTCAAGAAAATATCAAAATATGGTCCAAAAATAAGGTTTTTTATACCAAAGAAAATGTTAGGTTTTATGAGGTTTATATTATGGTTTTTTTCAGATACCTCATAAATATAGGTCCATATACCCCATGTCCGTACTTTTGATCATTTTATATACTTGGATTATGTTACTACATCAAAAAAATGCTGTTACCACATCAAAACCTGTAATAGTGATTGTCTGTTACCACATCAAAATGACATACCTTGTGCGATGTTTCCTGCCTAATTTTTCTTATAGAAATTGAGCAATCTTATATCGAATTTATCCAGGTGAATTTTTCTAATTCCAAATATGCTGATACATGGCCAAACGTAGCATGAGTCACTCCCCTAATATTTGGGGAGATTCTTTAAATCTAGATGGCCCTCTATATAGTGTGAATCCAAATACTTACTATCACTTACTTTCTAATAATAAGTTTTGACAGATACAAAGAACTAAAAGATTAGCCTCAGGTATTTTGAATATAAGGTTTTATAAGATTCTTTTAACCGTAAAAGACGGCGTAATTCTACTTTCTTAATACTTTGGCTTGAGCAGCTTCAATCGCTTTGACAACCATAGGTTTTGATAGGTTTTCACTTCCTATTTCTTGTGCTGTCTTCTCGCTATACCCAGCTCGAATTGCTGCTTGTGTTGCATTTAGGTCTATCAGGTATTCTTCGACAAACCTTTGCTGTTTGAGCATTAGGTTCGACATATCTTATTCTCCAAATTCCAGCCATTAAAAAACCCACCGAAGTGGGCTTGGTTTATTTAACTTGCAATTTTTCACACTCAACACTAAGGGCAGTTATCAGGGCTTTATTTTTGTCTAGCTTTCGACTTGTTTCAGCCAAAGGTATTAAATAATTATATGGCTTATTTAAAAGGTAATTGGTGTGATATGCATTTTGGATTTTAAAAAATTGCTCCCTAATGATACCCAAGGAAACTACAAGGGCATTAGCCAGCTTTTCAAATTCATTAGTATTATCTTTAACTCTCTTTAATCTCTGAATATTATTACTAACTATTAACAGCTCCACTTGTAGTAAATCATTAACTTTATTAATTTCCGATGCACCATCTTCATCTCTTGTTTTTGCAGTACATATCGTCATTCTAACTTCATAAAGTTTTAGGAAAATTGCGTTCAATTCTCTTACGATGGTTTCACTATCTGTTTCAACTTTTTTCTCAACATGCTCCAACCTCCAATCACTAAAAAGCACAAATGCAGCGACTGGTGCAA
Organism: Acinetobacter sp. FY731; assembly: GCF_059515905.1. Lineage (NCBI taxonomy): Bacteria > Pseudomonadati > Pseudomonadota > Gammaproteobacteria > Moraxellales > Moraxellaceae > Acinetobacter > Acinetobacter sp. FY731. Next base: position 12,937 of record NZ_JCAKNB010000016.1, read on the forward strand.
GGAAAGCTGCTGCTAAGGTTAGAGCGTCCTTTATGACATCATAGGTGACAGATCTATTAAAGTCATACTCATAAATTGGGTAATTGCTTTCCAGAAAAAAAGCTATCACCAGATACCAAAATATCCCACCAAAAGTCCAGAATCCAACTTGCCTTATTTTTTCTTCTAAAGTTATCTTTTTCATAAATTTCCATCATATTTAAACTAGTACCATTTAATAGGATACCCAATTTCATAGTACCAGTATCTTTTGACAGTACTAGCTATCCCTATAGCATTTCGAATGCTACCCTTTATGCCAGTAGGATGCATTCAACTTACTGTTTTACCAGGTCAATCCAGTATTGGATTCAATGAGCTGAGTATCTAATTTATTTTTTTTCAAACAACCCTCAAAATTGCGTTTTGCCTAATTAGACTGCATCGATCTAACACCGTCTAAAGTCAGGTATTCAGTTATCATAATTTCCATGATGATTATTTAGGTAGTATTTTACAATTAATCAGATATTTATAGCGAGTGAACGATAAATGAAGAATATAGTAAGTGATCAAAAAATCATAAATTTTAGAGATTTAATAAATTCTAATACAAGCTTCATTTATAATACTTATAGTAACAAAGATGGGAAAAATTACTGGAATCTGATCTGCTCTTGTATGGATTGGCTTACTGTTTCAATCAGACACTTACAAAACTTACCTGTATTAGAGCAAGATATTGATGTCCGAGTTATGCAGATGTTTTCTCTCATCTCATCAATAGACCTTGTTTCAGAGTCAATTACACAGCTACATCGTGTTTTTATAAACCCCAAAACGTTACCATTTTCAGGAGAAAGAAATTGCTTTTCTGAGCGGATATTTGATGAAGACGATAATAGTTATTTCAAATCAATAAGAGCTTCATTTGGCGCTCATCCTGTAAATTTAAACCACTCTAATTCTAGACGGTTTGCAAGTTGGCCTTTCGACAGCTGTATACATAATGGAGAACTCACGGTTCATCTATACAGTAGCAATGTGGATGAAAAGGACTTGGTTATGACTCTTAGTTCAAAAGAATTAATTGAATTTCTTACTGTAAGATACAATTATCTTGATGTGATATCTCAAAAAATCAAATATTTATACAATAATTTTACGGAAAGTTTAGCGAAGCAAGTTATTGAAACCAATAGTGACCCTCTTGAACAATTGCATATACTGAGAGCTGAATCCAAAATTAGATTAAATAGCGATTACTACAATGGCGTTATTAATGAACTGATCATGATTTTTGAAACAGAAGTACTCCAATTTGAGCTTAAGAACATGGCATCAGATTATAAAAAATCACTAGAAGTTCTCATTGAAGAGATAAAAAACAACCTTCAAACAATGAAAATAATAGACTTGAAAAATAACTCATTGTTATCTCCTGACTCTGATTTAAGCCGTAAACTAAGTTATGAGCTAAGCAAATTCTACACTTGGATTCACGGGAATAACCATGATCCGCTAATCCACTATTATTTGGAAAGATTCAATAAAGAAACCAACTGCAAGTTTAATTTCAATATTGACGACTCAATCAATTCACTATTCCTTAAGATGAAGTTAATGCTATCAAATTGAGTATAAAATATTGATAAATTATGAGTTATTATCAGTGTATTGCATATAATTAAAATTCTTGGGTTTAGATATGGAATTTCCTTTAAATTTAGATTGTATAATTGATAGTCATAATGGGCAGCTAAGAAAACAAGTTTTTCTTAATGATGCTTTCACATGCATTTTGGGACCAAATGGTTCAGGGAAAACCCATTTATTAAGGAGTATTAAAAGTAGCATTTCCCCTTTGCTAGGCAGTAAAAAAGCCAAGTTTATTTCAGCAGGGCGAATAGGAATGTTTGAACAATTTCGCTCAAATTATGATGGTCATAGACATAGTATTCTATATGAGAATGCTCAATTTGGTTCTAAAGAGTCTCTAGCTCGCCGTCATGAGATTGAAACTCTTGAAGGTGCCTATCAAGCTCTAGCTTCACGCCCAGATATCTTGTTAAAAATTAGAGAACGGTTGCAAAAAATTTTTAATAGAGATTTAATCATTGAGTGGGATGCTGGATATCTAAAAATCTTATTTGCCAAATTGGACGGATCTAAACCATATTCATCTGGTAGAGAAGCATCGGGTTTAATGCACTTGGTAGGCATACTTGCAGCTTTATATGATGATGAAATAGGTGCGTTATTCATCGATGAACCTGAAGTATCATTACATCCACAATTACAAGCTTTTTTACTGACTGAAATTTTAGGAGTTGCAGGACTTCCAGACGATTGTAGTAACAAGAAAATTATTGTTATTGCGACTCATTCTACTGAGATGCTAAAGATTAATAATCCAGTGGATTTAGCTTCACTAATTTTTTGCTATGACTTAAATGAGGATCCAATTCAAATTCCTCCTGATGAAGAAACATTAGCAAATAGAAAAATTAAAAATTTAATTTCAAAATTAGGGCAAGAACATAAATTAACATTATTTTCAAAAAGACCTTTATTGGTTGAAGGACCATCTGATGTTGTTATTTGCAATACTTTAGCAAATAACATTAATATTTTTTTAGAGGCTTCTGGCTCACAAATCTTGCCTGTTATTGGAAAAGATCAATTACCTGTAGTGGTTAAGCTTTTTAAATTGTTGGGCAAGAATCCTGTAGTTTTAGCTGATGCTGATGGCCTCTCGGATGGTACTGATTTATTAAATCAATTATTACCGCTATACCCAGATATAGATTACCAAGTCTCTGAATTGGGGTATGGTCGAGCTTTTGATATGGTAAAAAGCTTAAACTCCGATTTTGTTAATCATCTCAATCAGAATTGGAGTGATATAGAAAATTTAGCCCATCAGCATGCTTATTGGATTAATGGACATATTGAAAGTGAAATTAAAGCTAAAAAGCGCTCAGCATTTTCTGTGTTACTAGGTCATGATTTATCCATTATTAAGCAGTTACCAAATGGAGATTCTTGGGCTAGAATCAGAAGAAGATTTGAAGCTTTATTAAGCTCACTTGAAAATGTAGGAATTTTCTTTTTAAGAAAAGGTTCAATTGAAGCCTATTATTGCTATTCAGACCCAATTACTTCAGAAGATAAAATTGATGCTGCAATAGATGAATTGGCATTTATTAATGAGCAGGATAAAAGTTTAATTGAGACAAACTATAATGATATTGTTCGATGCTTAAAATTTGCAGCTGCAACAGACCCAATTAATGAAACACGTGCTTTAAGAGACCTAGTACTTTCTATAGTTTCTCCATGTATAGCTAGAATGCAAGATCCAGGTAATGAGGAAAATCTAAACTTATTTGCTAAAACTATTTTGCAGGATAAAGCTGATTTGTTTCATCTTGAAAAAGATGGTGATAGTTTAATAGTTCATCTAAAAAGTAATATTATTAACTCATCTCATTTCCCCCTAAAAATAAATAAAGATAATGACGTTGTGAAACTCGTTACTCAACTCTTAAGATAGTACAAGCTTTACTATTCATTACTACCTAATTACTTTTTATAAAATTATGAAGTAATTAGGTTTAATGAGTTTTCTGCCAATATCATATTCTTGTTAAATGAAGTTTTAGCTATAAGATTTGGGCCTACTACACCAACAAAGATCATTTTGTTTACATTTGGCATTATTTCCACCTCTTAAGTTCTTGGCTTAAATATGTGTGTCTTTTTAAGTGGACATGGTGGACAAAGTGGACAAAGTGGACACAAGTAATTATCTACATGTTTTTAAATAAAAAAATCCACTTCCATGTAAATTTTCATAATAAAAAAGTGGACACAAAAAATAGTAGAAGTGGACAGAATAGATTGAATTGAATCATGTCCACCTTATGTCCACCTACTAAAATAATTTCATTCATATAAAGTGGACATAATAATATCTATATATAACAGTACATTAACTTCAAAAAATATCTCAATGTCCACTTTGTCCACGTGATAAATATCGTTTTCATATTTCGCTATCTAGATTCTGCATTGCCTCTGCACTAAAGTGCATCAGTCGGGGCCGTGTGCCATCAGGTAGAGTATTGCTAGACTTCTTCACGTATAGCTTTTTATCACCTTCGATAAACTCCTTAATCCAGCCATACTTAATCAGTACCTTTTTAACGCTAGCCTCATTCATCCCGATACATATTTCCTTCTTAAACATGGTCGGTGATACCAGGTAAGTTTTTTCTTCTGGATCGTAATAGCCGACACGGTTATGGATACGTTGCCGGACGACTTCCCCATCTGCCTGCCTGATTACAGTTAGATCCTCAAAACGACTTGTACCATTGGCCTCAAAGAATGCCTTGATATGCTCGAGCATTTTGGTTTCTTCCATGTTCTCGCCGTTTCCTAGATTACCTAGCCAAGAGTTAAAACATTTCGCTACGGCCTCAAATGCACGTCCTTGCTGCCATCCTGTAATACCTGCTTGTGTGGCCAGTTCTCCAGCTGCAGCTACGAGTGCGAAACGGCGTAAAACACGGCTGGCTTGACCATTTTTAACCTGGCTATGCTGTTCAATAAAGCTATCCAATAGAGTCTGGGCTTTCTCCATGGCTGTATCTTTATCTTGAGTAAGATATTCCAGCCATTTAATGCCGGCATGACCATAATGATTTGATGCCAGCTCATTAATACGGTTACCAATGTCTTGTGGTGCCGTTCCATAGTTAATACAGTCAAATACGCCGTATCCTTTGCCTGCATCACTTGGAATATGTGCGAAGCGAAGTAACAGCCCAGCATCTAGTTCGATACTGCCACGGCGCAAATGTTCCTCCAGGGTAACTTCACCGGTAGAGGTATACATAAGGCTGAATTGCTTGGCATCACGATTTTTACCTGCCTTGGTGCTTCGGGCTTTGCCTTGTCCACCGGTAAGCATATAAACAATATCAGACACGGCTTTTGGCACAGCTTGGCGTAATTCATCTAGGTTTAAAAAGCTATCATTTCTTAACTCAGCTTCATTCTCTAAAGCATTGTCTGTGGTCCGCCATGACTTGGATATATGCGTTGGGTTGCCCCATATACTGCATGAGGCTTTAGTAATGGTACTTTTGCCATCGGTTGATGAACCATAGATATGAAAGCCACCACTTTCAGCGCCTAGAGGCAAAACCAGTTGCCCTGAAAAGGCACTGGAAAATGCTAGTACAGCTAAAGCATGGGGTTCAATCAGCTGGCTAAGTTCCTGCCATTCTTCAAAGGTCCCGGATACAGTGTAAGGGCTTTTACTATCACTGTGAAAAAGCAACTCTTCGTCTTCACTGTTGCCGTAAGTTTTATTGGGTGTAGCAAAGCAGTAGCCATGCCATCCGGCACGATCTACGCAGCGAAAGCGCTTTTCTATCGGGTACTCTTGAATATAGTTGATGAATACATTTTTCTTATACGCCTGGCGTGGTGGCATCAAGCCATGGTTGGCAATAATCGTTAATGCTTCCTTGGCTTCACCCATGAAATGCTCATAAGGAATAAGTAGGCGGTGCAGTGTATTGTCCTTGTCATGGAACTGAATAACACGCTTCCAGTTGTCATTATTCAGGCTTCGCGCTTCGCCTAAAATAATGGCTGAATGACAGATAAAAGTTCGGGTTTGGTTAAGCTGTCCGTCCTCATCTCTTTTTTCTTTGATCAGGTATAGACCGTTATCCAGGATATGCAGAAATGCACCATCATCCATTTTGAATGGTTTGGCTAAATGACCTTTGGGCAATAGTTTATTTGCAGGCAATTGCTGAATCGCCATCTGAATAAAAGCTTTAACCTCTTCTATATCATCATCCTTATACAGCTCAGTCAGAAATGAACTTTCGCCATATTCTATATATTGGTTTAATAATCTGACTGCAGTATTTTTCTCAAGGTTTTGGAATGCCTCCAGCTGGATATGCTCAGGGCGCACCGGCATATAAAGCTGGCTATATCCAGCATTTGACAGCTGATTTATCACGAACTGGATCTGCTCAAAATCAAATGTTTTGAGTGTTGTCTGCTTAACATTGCATAGCGTAGGGAGTACGACCAATACAACGTCATAACCGGCCTGGGCGATCTTAAAGAATGTTTCTAGGCCACAGGTAATGATAATAGGCTGATCTTTCTTTAAGTCGCCATAACATGCAAAACCTTTGGCCAATCCATCAGGTATGACCGCCACACGCTCGCCATCCTGTAATACGGCGCATTGAACAAGCTCAAGCTGTCCGTTATAGATCGGCATGATTAAAGGCTGTGCATAGGTAACGCCGTTTATATCTACATTACCATCATCGACATAGATCGGCTGCTCAGGACTGCCAAAACGCTGTATTAAGGCATGTGATGAATAAGCATCATTAAACGATACAAGCTGTGTGCATTCGTTTAAAATAGCTTCGGGTGTTATTAGTTCTTTGGGGTGGTCATAATCAGGCATTGTGACTACCCTCGCTATTTTTTAATTCTTGCTCATAACGATTAGCCAGAGATTGGCTATGGTCTGCTGAATCATCAAGTAAAACATTGGTTATTGCTAACAATCTTTTTAGGTTACCAAAGCATGACTCAGGCACTTTGTAGGTTTGATTTAAATAGTTTTTGGTAGTTTTAAATTCACTAATAACAGCACTCAGTAATGCGCCCACATCTGCTAGCTGCTCATAACCCAATGTGTGGGCTTCCGATAAATCTTCAGGTGAATAGGTTTTAATAGTTTTTTTGATTTGATTCGACACGATTACACTCCCCATACTGGACCAGCATTGCTTTGTAGTGGTCGAAAGCCTTGAAAAATTCAGGGTGTACATGTTTATTCATGGCCTACCCCTTCGAAAGTGAACTGTAAATTTGCTTTGCATGTTTCTATGCGAACGGCGTTTAAATGCTTTTCATGTTTCCGGCGGTGCATTCCTAAACTGTGGAAGGTCCCTTTATCCTTTGATACCTTCTCTTGCATACATAGGCGGTTCAGTTCGTCATAAGCAGTCTGTCTGGCTGAATAGCTGCCTGTCTTGCGGATAGTTGGTAGTACCTCTGTAAATACCCAATTTTGGAAGTTCAAAGCTTCTTTTTTATTGGATCGGAAAATAATGCGGTATAGATTAGGTTCATTTATAAATTTGACCTTTTGAGTACCGCCGTTTGTAAGGATGTGGCAATCTGCCACACCCTTTGCATCTAATTCACGTAGCAGTCTTGATGTGCGGTCTACCGATAAAACACGGCATACATCAGTAAGACAAAACAACGGTTCACCATTTGCATCAAATACAACCCGAACGCCATGCTCATTGAAATTAAAAATAGATGGTTTCATGCCTGCACCTCTTTTAATTCATAACGTGCATGGGTGCCCTTACCATTCAGATTTGGCTCATGATGGGTCACAATTTCATGGCCTGCATTACGTAGACGCTGGATAACGGCGCTTAGGCGAAAACAATCAAAGTACTGAATCGCTTCGGCCTGGGAAAGCGTCTTACCACTCTTGAGGTGGGCTAAAACTTGGGTTTGATGGTTTGTTTCCATACTTAAGCCTCCAATACAGTAAGGCTTTGCTTTTGGTTGTTGTGCCACTCTACAAGCTCAGCATAGTCAAAATAGACTGGGGCTTGTTTTGTAGTGGATGCTTTAATTGGTCGAGGAAATTCAGCATCGGTACGCACGATATGGCGCAATGATTCGCGGCTAATATCCAGTAGCTCACAAGCTGTTTTAAGTTGAACTCGAATTGGTTTTATAGTCATAAAAAAGCCCATACATGGAAGAACATGGGCTTAGTATGTGTATGATTTTTAGATAAAAAAATATAACGAACATATGCTAAATATATTTAGCATGGCATGTTCACCATATTTTTTTGTGTTGGCTATATTTTTAAGTATCTGATTTATTTGGAGGTCTTCCTCTTTTTTGTGATTCTCCTGTTGCCACTGGACGAATCCATTTTTTTATAGCATCAGATGTTTCAGGTAAGTCATCTTTGCAGTAGTCAACCATTTTAATATAAACTTTATTGGCCATATCACTAATCAAAATATTTTTATCTTCCTCCCAAAGAGATAAGGCAATAATTCTTGCCATCCCTTGCCGATCCTGTGCAAGTTGATTTCTTCTTTTAAGTCCCTTTAACTCTTCAGGAATATCACTTTCTTTTTGAATAGCTTTTAGTTTTGTAATTTGTTCTTTTAATTGTATCAATTTGGATTTTAAGTCTTCATTTTCTTCCGTTAGTTTCTCTAAATCACTATTTTTAATTGATAAGTCATCATTGCTCTTTAATTTATCAAGCTCAATTTGAATATAGGCATTAAATTCCTGAGCTCTATTATTTATTATTTTTTGTAAGATATTAATATCAGAGCTATTTAAAAAAATATTTTCATCATCTGGGTTTAGCAAACATGCTATCAAAAACAAATTATAATTTTTTTTAGATAAATCAAAAGAAATAACATCTTCATTATTAAAAAATTCATCTTTATCCCAAAAGTATTCATCAACTGAATATCTAGCGTGGTTTAGCATAAATATATTTTCATCGGCCTCTTCTAGAGCATTACATAAGTAATTTATACAAGCTCCATCACAAAATTCATAACCAGTGACTGGCTTTAGACTTTCATCCAATGTATAAAGCGTTAAATTATTAAATATTTTTTTGATATGAATAATTAATTCATCATATCTTAAAGAAGTCATTTTTTAAAAAAATTCAACAGCCGTAAAAATCCGAATAAATTTACTATCGAGTTCATTTGAAATATTGAATTTTAAAGTGGATTCTTTATCCAAGTTTTCAAATGTATCAGACTGACTGAGAGAAATATCATTAAACCCTAGAATGACTTTACCTTTATTTTTCAGATAAACTTTTAACTGATCTTCAGGTATAACATTTTTAGGTAATACTCCCGCACAAATAGCTGAATTAAAAAAACTATATGCCTCACTAAACTCAGGGTAATTTTGATCAAAATTAGTATCATTGATGCATCTATTTATTTTAATAGGGTCATCACCACTGAGTAAACAAGATGCTTCAATTATCGAGAATGAATCACTTAAGTAAAATAATGGAGTATCATTCGTAGATGTTTTCTCAGTAGAATTCAACTCTTTTTGTTTTTTTAAAAATCGCTGTGAAGTCTTTTTTTCTTCTGCTACAACTATCTCATCTTGTTCGTTTTTAACTTTTTGAGCAATAGAATTATATAAATTTTCTTTACTATCAGCTTTTAAATGGTTTTTGTAATACTCCTCTGATACCCCCATTTTTTTAACTGATAGGAAGTTAAAAAAATCTGATTTTAGCCAATAATAATCAAACCAGTCATCTTTAGTGTGCTCATATTCATTACCATGAATATCAGTTTGTATATATTCAAAAGTTCCAGAGGTTGATATGGCAGCCTTTAAAAATTCTGTTGTAGAGGAATAATCACCATTGAATTCTTTTTCAGAACACCATAACTCTATTTTCCCATAATCATTTATTTTAAACATACAAGCGATTTGATTAAAGTTATCAAGTAATAACCTTCTAGCTATATCAGACACGCCATAATTTATTTTTTCCGCTATCAATTCTAAGGCATCAAGGACATTTATATACTTGTCATTTTCTGTTTCTATATCTTCAAATAAATTCATCATGCCTCCCACAGCATCCCAAAAAATAGCTAAGCCAATCGAATTGGGAATTCGACTTTCGGGGATCAACCTAGACTTAGCAAACTGAATATAATTTATATTTACCTATATTTGTGCATTTATTGGTATTACTGCGACAAGTCTTGTCACTTAGCCAATTTTGCGTATTTAAAATTAATCACATCATTATTTAAAAGTTGCTGAGTGAAGTCATAAGGACTTATAAAGCTGTTCTGATTTGCTTCCAGGTAGTCACTCCACCAATTAAGCATAGCTTTCCGTTCTTCCATGTATTCAGCTTGATGAGTGTAAGCTAAACGTACTTGGTCACGTTCTTGGTGACTCATTTGCTTCTCTACGGCTTCTTTTTGAAAGAGAGTACTTTGCACGAGGGCAGAACAAGCCATTCCCCTAAAGCCATGCCCGCATATCTCATTATCAGTGTCATAGCCTAAACGGCGCAAAGTATTATTGATTGTAGTTTCACTGATAAACCCTTGAGGGTCGCCATTCTTAGGAAAGACATTTTTAGTCATATGGCTATAGATATGAATCTCGTTAAGAATGGAAATGACTTGAGGTGATAAAGGTATCAGGTGCTCAGTTTTCATTTTAGCCCCACGATTAGAAAACTTCTGCCCTTCTATTAATTCACGCTCTGGTGGTATCGTCCATATCCCCTTTTTAAGGTCGAACTCAGTCCAACGAGCAAAACGTACCTCACTGGAACGCGCAAAGGTATGCAATGTGAACGCCGTACATAATCTTGTTAATGGATAGCCAGTATCACTGTTTAACCTCTGTAGTAGCTCAGGGAGTCGTTCAAGTGGTAATTGCGGATAGTGCTTCGCCTTATTGGTCTTAACGAATACGTCCTTTAAGAAATAAGATGGGTTTTCTTCTAATAAACCTCTTGAGATTGCATAAGCAAAAATGGCACTAAATCTCTGTCTTGTTTTCTTAAGTACCTCTGTAAATCCTTTTTCCTCAATTGACCGTAAAACCATAACCAAATCTTTAGGCTTCACTTCATCAATAGACTTATCTCCAATCAAGGGGAATACATACTCTTCTAAATTTCTTAACGCTTTGTTTGCTGTATCGGGTATCCATCTGCCTGTATTGCTGTATTCCTTATGCCAGTCCCGGGCTATGGCTTCAAAACTAAATGAATTGTTCTTTTTATACTTTTGGATTTCTTCATATTCGATTGGATCTGTACCTTGTGCTAGTAGCTGCTCATAACTACGGCGCTTATCCCTTGCTGCCTTTAGGCTTAATGCGGGGAAATTACCTAAAGTCATTAATCCATCTTTGCCATTAGCTTTTTTATATTTATATCGCCATACCTTAGTGCCACTTTTTCGTACAAACAAAATTAAGCCCTGCCCATCGTATAAAGAATAGTCTTTATCTTGTAGCTTGGCGCTTGTGCATTTGGAATCTGAGAGCGGTGTTATGTGCTTGGCCATAGTCGGAATAAGGATACAAAAGAAGATAGAATCAAATATATCCTCATATATATCCTTATAACTTGCAACTATATCCTTATTTATTTTGTTATGTTCTGCTGTGTTTTTATTATAAAACCTTATATTTAAAGGCTTTCAGAATATATTTTTGTATATTCTGCTATTGATTTGGTGCGCTCAGCGTGCATCTAATTTAAATTATAAATATATGTTTTTAATAAAGTTAAATACAGTTATTAATTCATGTAACGCAAACTGTAACGCAACAAATAAAATCACCTTTTATTTTTTGCATAAGGGAATCGTATTCACGCCACAAATTTCGGAAACTTAATTTTGGTACCCTCACCAATGAAGGTACCATGTCAATATATTCCTCGTTATGGTTGCTCAGGCCAAGCATCACTTAATCGTTTTGCATCAATTGCGTGCTTGTCAGCTTGTTCTGCCACATATTGATATTTTCCAATGCACTCTTTGAGTATGTCACTGTTGGTATTGGCGTACTCAATGATGGTTTCTTTGGTAGCTGTGGACATACGACTTGTGGCTGTATCGATTTGTTTTGACATGCGCTCAACAAGGGACTTAGCGCTATTGCTATCAGTAATGATATCTTTGAGGCTTTCACTGTAATTTTTCTCCGCTTGTAAAAGTTGTTCTGCCCATTTTTTTTCCTGTTCGCGTGCTTCGGCTTTGGCTTTTTCTGTTGCTGCTTTTGCTTCAGCCACTTCGGTTTTATATTTAGCATCAAGCAATTGGTAGTCTGTTTTCCAAGCAGATGCACGCCAAGTTTGAACACCGCCAAAAATAGATAGAATTAAAACTATGGCCA
>NZ_JCAKNB010000017.1:0-24732 GCF_059515905.1 Acinetobacter sp. FY731
TTAATTTGATACAGGCTTGGGTTGATTAATACATATTGCTTTGGTACAGAATATTTTTTCAGTAAGTAGCTGACTTTAAACATTATATTCACCTAAATTAACAAACCCAATGCGTGTTTGTGAGCGCGATTCAACATATTCAAATACAAAACCAACCATTTTATCTTGTTCGTTAGTTTCGTAACCATGAATTGAATTTAATTCACCGTGAACTATTGAGTTGTAATTTGAACCAAGACTTTCAATATTTGGTAAAATCCCGCGCAAAAAACCTTCAGAATCATAAGCTAAGTTTTTTAGTGTTAGAAAGATACTACTCGATGCTGGAAGTAATGCTCCAGAGCTCGAAATAAAAGCTTGCTTGGTTGGTATGTAAAACAATAATGGGGAATTATGGTTTTGATGACTACCTGAAAATGGACGCATAACAAAAGCTGCTCCACTCACACCGCCACTATTCCATCGTTGTTGTGTGCCATCCTCTGTGTAATTTGTACCTCTACCAGTTCTTGCTGTGCAGCCCAGTATGAACCCCTTATACACATCTTCAGTCGCATCTTCTAAAACACCAAAAGCATATGGTGTCCAGCACGTTTGCCTAAAATGGCTTTTTTGCACAAGCAGTGTAAATGATTTTGAATCCCCAATAATTATCCATGAAGATGTACTACTAGCACCACCTTGGCTTTCATACCAATAGTTATTGGACTGGTTTGCGGAGGCGCTGTAATACCACCTTAAATAACCCTTTGATTTACCGGTGTTAGAATTAGCCCCATCGGGGGCGTAAACACTCCAATTTTCTTGATACGAAAGACCTAATGGTTGATGACCATAACCTGAATTAAAATCATCTATTCCACTACACTCCTCCAACATTCCAACCATTGCGGCTTTTACCCATGAGTCCGAATAACCCTCAACAGAGCCATCATCCACTCGCAAATATGGTCGGCACGCTTCTGATAAATCAGATGACTGGTAAACTGCTTTATTTGTTCCACTAAAAGCTTTATTGAAACCCAGGGCATTTAGTTTGCATGTCGTGTTTGTAACAACACCGTTTAAAACAGGGTCGTCAATTTTCTTTTTAACTTTAAATCTTTGCCCATCAATAACTTCTCTAATAATGTACTCACCAGTGATTACACCTGTGAAATTAATTGTTTGATGAGCTTGATAGCCATTTGCTAGTAAAGTGGCTACTGTGTAAAAACCTTCATGTTCAAAAATCGATGCAACTGCTTCGGGTGTTGAACCATTACACAAAACATAATCCAATACAGGAATTAAACACCCAATCGAATTTGTGATTTGTGGAGCATTTTTATTACTGCTAGAGAAATATTTTTTAAGTGTCATGATTCATACCTGAAAAAATAAAGGCTACCGAAGCAGCCTAATTAATTACGCGATCAATATCGCCTCGTAACATGATCTGAAATTCATCAGACAATGTTGTTGGTTCGGATTGCTTCACTGTTCTAATTACCCAAATTGGATAAATGGCTGCAATAGTATTGAAACGCAATGTATTGCCATTCGCCCAGCCTGCACCCCACCCCTCTTTTTTAATTACAAAGTATGGGACACCTGTTACCGGGTTAATTGGTTGATAGTCCGCATTTACATTACCTGTTGTGGTTAATTCGCCTGTGTATTCACCAACACATCTGAATGTTGATCCACTTGTAAACACAATTGCCCAGCGCTCTTGTATTGCACCATTGTTGGTAACTTCAATTGGGTAAATTGAGTCGTTGTAATTAGCAGAAATACTTCCTGTTGTTTGTGAGTCAGACCAAGTTCCTTGAGACTGCTGTACAAACTTATTTGTATAACGCGCTTGCATATCACCAATAATCAATGCTGAACCAACAATCGAATCATGAATTGAGTAATTGTGTGTAATTGGCTTGGTTAAAGTAAGTTGCCCATTAATCTGAACATCACGAATTAATCCCATATCCTGATAGCGATATTCTGCAAAGATAGGAGCTTCAAGCGAGCCTAAGGTGAAATCACCGCGTAAAGTCACTTTACCGTGATCATAATCAACCTCATAAAGTGTGGTTGGCACTTTCATCCCCTCGCTATCAACCAATTCACACCAAGCAATACGCTGATCATTAAGATCGTAAGTTGTGCCTGCAATGTGCGTTGGTAACTCTTGAGATTTTGATGAGCTAATAATCATAAACTCACCAGATCGAAAAATTGGCACACGACCATCCAAAGGGAGTCGAGTAGCTGACAAACCAATCACATCCTCGCTCAGTGGAATATATGAATAAGCAACTGCTGAGAATCGAATTGATTCAGGCAAAACATAGATTGGTTCATGAATCCATGTACTACCCCCCTCGGTGTATTCCATTGCAGGGTCGTACCATGACTGGCTCATAATTTCAGGTCGGTTTGCTTGAGTGATTTGAATCTTTTTACGGAAAACAAATTGCCCATACCCTTGCTCAAAATTAAAAAAGCCACCACAAGAGTTGTTTTCAATTACACCGTATTCATCAGGAGTAATATTTAAAACACCACCCTCAACCTTAGTGGCTGAAATGGTGAGTGATTGTGCACGGATTGGTAAAATTGGCGCTCTAAATGCCACTTGGTTAGTTTTCACACCACCCACTTGAGTTGCAAGGCTTTCAAGTGTTATTGAGTTTGCGGTACCAACATTCCAACTTGTAATCACCACAGTTCCATCACCGTAATGAACTTGCCCAGCAATTGTGCCTGCCCCTGTAGTGATTGATGGGTCACGATACAATGAACCAACACGATCAATATATGTAGCACCACCAAAAACAAAGCGAACAGACTCAGAAAGAATTTGCTCCGCAAAACCCTCGGTTAAATCCGTTTTTAAGCTGTTTGCTACGATTGTGTCCGAGTAAGTGGATGCACTAGATGTATCACGATAAGAAATAGCAACCGAAATAGATGAAACAACATTTGCCAAACTTAGTGTGTGATTAACAGCTTTCTTTTCGAGCTTTTTAACGTCTTGATATACATTAATTGACCCACCCATTGATCCTGAAACGCGATAAATACTTTCTCTGGTTGCCACTTCAACCTGATCAATAAATTGAGCTGTTGTAGTTGGTGTAATAGTGATTGTTTTACTTACATAATCAATCGAGCCTTGTTGTTGCCCTACGCTATTAACCATTCGTCCTAACGAATCATTAATTCGTCTATCGTACAACTCAATCTCACCACTGTGTGAACCATCCGCAGAGCGAACAGGCACACGAACCTTTACGGAGTTTGGTGCAAGCGCTGTAGTGATAGAATCAAGACTAACTGTCACTGTGCCACCACTTGGGATACCTGTAACCACAGTTGATAATTTACCGCCTTTTTGAGCGTCAACATTAAATGTTGTACCGCCATTTGGAAGTAAATTTGGTGCTAATTTCGCAATACCCTCGGCATAATCTATTGTGCCTGTGGCATCACCAGTGAACACACCAAGACCATTATCAGTGGCAGTTTTAGTTACACCATTTAGCAGCCATGTAACAGTTAACGTACCTGCCACAATCGAATCATTTACAGGGATTTCTACATAAGGTTTTGCAACCGCAAGCCCTGATCGCTCTTGTGATGAGTTTTGATTACCCCAAGTGATTAAAATCACACTCCCTACATCTGGCAAAGCACCAACAGTTAAGCTCATTGTTCCATTTGAGTAGTTAATTGTACCTACGCCAAATGCGGAATCAGTACCTTTTAATTGCCCTGCGCCATTATCTTTTAAAGTGTAAACACGATCTTGAGCCATGTAAGACACCTGTAAAGAACCCGGTGTTGGTAGTGGAATAATATTTCTAATCCAATTGTATGAGTTGTTTTCAGAAGTCACTAAAATCATTTCTGATTCAACTGGTGATGTCGATTTCCCTGCTGGTGTGAATTTAATGGTGATGTTTTGTGTGCCTGTACCAGCATTTGCATTCCACTGAATTTGACCATTTTGGTAATCAATTGTGCCGATAACTAAGTTATTTGCATTTTTTAACTCACCACCAACATCAGTAATCGCAGAGCCAAATAAGGTGAATTCAACACTCTTTGGAAGTATTGAAGACCCAATATAAAGCGCTTGAATTGTACTGATCGCCACATTGCTAAAAGTTTTGGTAATTTGACCACTCGCAGATGGTACGAGTGCGATTGCGTCTCCTGCTGCATTAATATCAATCAATGGTGTTTCTGATTGTGCTGACGGCACAATTTGACTAAAAATATTGGTTGCATTAACAATATAAGAGCCAACCTCAACATCACTTTTTAAATCAACACTTGAATAATACTTACCAGTGTCAGCATTGATTGTATCTCGAATAATGGTTGTTGATTTTTGACCTAAATACCACTGCTGAGCACTAATACCAACATAATCAATACTCAGTGTATTATTAAGTGTATATGTTGCGATTTTGTATAGGATGAGCTTGTCGTCTATTACCATTGTTGCTTCACGAGTAGATACTTCAGTAATACGAACATATTGCATTACTTGATTGGCTTTTCCCTCATTGGAAATCAGTACAATTGTTTGCCCAATCGCATTTTCAGCATCAGTTGGGAACATTGCCACTTGCAAGGTCTTCATACCTTGATAGTGCATATCTAATGGTGTACCTGTTACTAAAGCCCCTTTACCTAAATAGTTTTCAATACGATCTTTTGCTGCATTGCGCTGGTCCGTATATGAACTTGTACTAAAAAGGAGTGAAGACACATTTGGATCTTGTGGATTCTTAGATACAAAAACCGTAGCACCCATTAACTTGTCTGTATCATTTGTTGTAACTGCAGCAAAAACTTTACGAATCGATACATCACCAGCCGTGCGGTCTAATTCCGTAATATCATCAAATAAATTGTTGCTCACACCATCCTGGACAACTTTGCCTGAGTATTTACCGCCACCGTCTGAATTATCTGTTTTGCGTTCAGATTCATAGAAAACTAGGTTGCTTGTTTCAATCGGCATTCTCTAACTCCATAAAACGCATAGTCACATTGAAATAATTATCCAATGATGTTGCAGGTGATTTTTTAATTGGGCTGCTTTCTAGGGCATTTCCCTCGTTATTGAAGATAACGTTGTAAATTCGTGTATCGGGTATCGCAAGTTCTAGTAAGAATTCTTCATTAAGTGCTTGCCACTCTCGAAGCTGCCTTAAATCTCGCAATTTAATCCAGCCTTTCGATGAGTTTGCTGGCTCTAGCGTGATAGGTCGCCCTGTTTTTTTAAAGCCAACCTGAACAGCTAAAGCGCCATTTGTTGCATAATCATTTGTTTGTTTAACAGGGCTCCAGTCTTCATCAGACCAAAAAAAACCATCATCTAATGTGACGGTTTCACCTGTTGCTTTACGAGTCAGTTTCATTATCTTCTCTTTTGATCTCGCTCAAGTTTACTAAGTAGCTGATCTACTAAATCCACATTCTGAGGCGTTCCTTCCAGTTCAGCCGTCTGATCACCAACTGCCAGTTCAAGGCGCTTGGTTTCTTTTGGTTGAATATTTTCAGTTGCTTGAGTAGAAAATGCTGTAGTGATTAACGGTGCTAATTCAGCTACAACAGGATTATTCACTTCACTTGCAACATTGGTTGATATTGGGTTTATGCGTTGAGCTGAATTTGCTAATGCATTTCGTCTCTCGACTTCTGCTTTCTGCTCGGCTTTGAATGCAGTCCAGTAGTCCTCTTCTTTTGGCTCATCATTCTTAGATGATACTTCATTACTTGATGAATCAACTTGTTGAATTGCTCTCTGAGTATCCATAGCTGCTTTTTGCATTTCACCAAATTTAGCAACAGTAGCCTTACCCGTTTCATCTACCTGAACTTCAAGGCCAAGGCTGTATGCTTTAGCTTCCATGGTTGCTATTTTTGCTTGATCACCTGTTGCAATAACAGCATTCAATGCTGTGGTGTAAGCTTGCTTAATACCATCAGCAGTTGCCTTGCCGCTATTATTGATAGCTTCAAAATTCGCCCGTGCTGAAATCGCAGTATTGTCCAATTGTTCTTTGGTTTTAATACCAAGGGCATTAAAAGCAGCCTGTGCAGGATTTAATGCTTCGGGCAACTGATTTGCTTTTTGCTCAATTTTACTCAAACCTAAAGCAACCTGATCACCTGTAATCAATCCCTGTTTTTCAAGTTCAATTAACTTATTTTTAGCATAATTAAGTTCGGCAGTTGTTTGCGCGGAATCAATGGCATTATTTAGATTTGCGCTCAATGCTAGACCTGTATCAATTCCCTGTTCTTTATACCTATCTAGATTATCAATCACAATTTGAACATCATTGCTCGCAGACTGAAAAGTGCTTGAAAATGCACCTTTGAGTTGCTGAGTTTCCAAGCCTGTTCGTTCCAATGCGGCCTTCATCACAGCTTCTGTGACTATGGCAGATTTAGCGGCTTCTTGTGCAGTTCCAGCAAAGGCAGCTTGTGCATTAGTTTGAAATACCAGCAAGTCTTTGCCGTTAAGGGCTTGCCCCAAAATTACTTGTAACTCATCAGTAGTTATTTTCCCCTGCTCTTTAAGCAGGTTTAAAGCTGTTACTGAATCATTAATTCCCTTAGTGGAATCAAACTGCATTGCGGCAGCAACTTTCTCAAGTGCACCTTTTGCTTCTTCGCCTTTTTTAATTAAGGCATCAAATTCAGTGACAAGTTTTTTAGACTCTGCTGTTAAACCATGAGTTTTAGCCGTTGCATCTTCCGAGGCTTTTGCGAATGATGCCTTAACTTCGGCAGCTGCTTTTACCTGAGCAGCTTCATTTGCGAGTTGACGTTCATATTTCTCCAGCGCCTCCCCATGTCCTGCTAATTTAGCAACACCTTCCCCGATTGCCTTACCGAGTGGATCAATCACTGTTGGAACTAGAATGCCGAGTGCTGTAACTGCAATACCAAGCGCACCCAATCGCCCTACAAGCGTCATAATTGAGCTACTTGTAGCAGCTGTGGCCGTAGTTGCCACTTGAGCATTGGTTGCAAGTTGCGTCTTGGCTACTGCCGCACCGCGTGTTGCGGTTGCATTTGCAAGTTGAGCCTGTGTATTTGCAACAACCGCAGTGGTTTCTTGTGTTAATGCGACTGATGCAGCGCGTACACCTGCTGCTTTATCAAGGAATACACTTGCTATATTTAGCGCCTTGTATGCAATAAATGCTTGCCCAGCAAGTGTCAATGTTCCCACCACTTGATCTAGGTTTTCAGCCAAATATTTGATTGCATTTGCCGCTTTTTCGCTTACTCCATGAGTTTTATCTAACTCACCTAAATACACCATCCAAGATGTTTTAAGGTTTTCTATTGAATTTCCAATAGTTGTTGGAAATTTATCAAACTCTTTTGTAATTGTATCGGATTGACTTAAAATTGCTTTGGTTACAACATCCGATGTTAGCTTGCCTTCACCAGCCATCTCCCTTAATTTACCAGTGGTGACACCAAGACCATCTGCCATTGCCTGTGCCAAGCGTGGTGATTGCTCCATAATTGAGTTGAACTCATCACCACGTAATACGCCTGAACCCAAGGCCTGATTTAGCTGAGTTAATGCAGCTTCGTTTGATGCTGCTGAACCACCACCTACAGCAACAGCCTTATTAATTGCTTCAGTTAATGCGAGAGCTTGCTCTTGTGGCCATTTCATTTCTTGCCCAATTTTTGTTAATCGAGCATATAAGCCGCCTGTAGCCTCTAAATTTGCATTAGTTTTAAGTGATACAGCAATCACATCATCCATGGCTTTTTCAATGTTGCCATGTTCGCCAACTGCGATTTGAATGCGTGCTGTTAGATTTTTATAGGCATCTGCTTGATTAGCAAGTTCTGAAACAGTTACACCAATACCAAGTGCAGCCATTGCACTTGTTAGTGCGGTATATCCGGTTTTTAGTCCTTGAATACCTTTGGTTGCTTCATTAGACGCAGCATCTGTTTTACTTAATTCAGCATTAGCTTGTACTAACTCAGAATCTAACTTTTTAACCTCTACCGCAGTTGCCGTGGATTCTTTCCCAAGCTGATCAATGCCTTGTGTAGCACTGTTAGTTGCTAAGCGAGTTTGATTGGCTTCTTGTTTAATAGCCTCAAAAACTTTAGATACAACTTGTTCAGATTGTTTTGCGGAAGCAACTAAACCTTTATTGTCGCCTTCCATCACTAGTTTAAAGGTTAGATTCTTTCCGCTCATCTTTCTTGCTCGCAATAAAAAACCCACCTTTTGGTGGGTTATGTTTTAAGTTATTAATGCCTTATGGTGCTTTATATTTTCCGTCTTTTGAGTTTTTACACTGCTCTTGTACTAAATCCAAAACCAATTCACCGTTATCTGTTATTGGGTGTTGTTTAATAGATTGATAATACTCAACACCACTAACCATGCATTGCTCTTCATACTCATGAGTCCATGTGTAGGATTTTGTTGTGTTTGGATTGATTAGCGAACTCGCTAATGCATAAACAACCAATACGCCAACACAACCAATGCAACCAATGACAAATAGAATTAGCAAATCACTAACACTTGATGGTTTGCTTGTTACGCAAGCATGAGATGGCGTAACTAGATCGCTTCCACAGTTCTCACAAACACCAAGGCCTGATCTTCGCCAAATCTCATAAATGATTGCAGGAATAAGAAAAAAGAATGCTAAAACCAAAGTAATCCAAATATTACCTTTTGCCTTAGACCACCCTGTATGACCGCAATTTTTGCAACTCACGCAATTATTTGCCATAACAATTAACGCCCACTCTCAATCTTAGCAACCTTGCCGTTTTCAATGGTAATCGTATATGTCTTACTTCCACTTTGGTAGCTTACTTCACGCACAGATACCACTTTACCATTCACGGTTTTAACATAATCGTATGTTGTTGCAGGCTGTCCTAATTTAGAAGCTACTTCGGCATATGTATCACCTGTACGAACACGCTCACCATTAATACTTGCATTTGAAATATTTGCATTAGCAAAAACAGATGTTGAAACTAGTAAAACCCCAAGAATAAGCTTTTTCATTTTAATTAACCCTTTATATGATTAATTGATCTTATTCGATGTTTATCAACTGATCAATGCAGCTATTTCTTTAGATCACTAATAAGCTTATCAAAACCTCTCTTATTTGCATGTTGAGCTGCTCTGAATATACCCGCCATACTGCTTAGATTTCTTCGCTCTGCCTTCTGAGCTGCTTTTAGGTAATTTATGAAGGCACCATACGTCATATTCATAATTTCAGTATTTGTATGACCGTTTGAAATCAACAACTGGAAAGAATCAAACCATGTGGTTTTAATTCGTGGATCAACATCATCTCTAGCCTTTTGCTCTTTTTCTTCAAAATAAGCGGAATTTACCACGGTAATTAACTCAACGAGTGTTGCTAAATCTAAGCTATGTTCATCTTTAATTTTGATAAATTCCTCTACAGAAACATCAAAAGCAAAAGCAATCAATTTCGCTACATCAGAAGTATTCTCTTCAATGTATTTCTTTAAAATTTCACTTGAATAATCTTTATGTTTTTTTAAGTCTTTTAATGGTTTTGTAAGTGAAGCCCACTCATCAAAATTATGCATTTTAAATTGGTGAATACTTTTTTCATCAATTGAAATACTTCGACCTGAAGCCAAGAAAAAATCATTCATAATAAAATCTCTAAAAAATAGGCACAAAAAAAAGATGCATATGCATCCTGTGAAGTTCCTTGTGCCTATTCGGTTTAAGCTGCCTGTGGAATTTGTGTGAAGTAACCGTAAAGACCTAAAGCACCATCTTTATCTTTAGTTAAATCACCAAGTGCATCACCACTAATTTCATAAGAACCAAATTCTTCATGGATTAAACCAAATGTAGAGTCTGGAGACTTAATCGTACGATGCAACGCCAAGAACACTTTATCTTTGCTGATCTTATCAATACCTTCAAAGAATAAAGCGTATTCTTGACCAAAATCAGAAGCGATTGTTGTATGTGTTACAGCACCTGTTGCATAACCAACAACCACTTTAGGCAAGTCATCAAGGAATTCAATAGTGCCGTAAGTCGCATCTAATTTGTATTTAGATGAATCAATAGTAACTGGAGTAGTTTCACCATCTGTAACTGTTGGGGTTTTTAAATTAAAGCCTTCAAGCTTAATTTTTTGCCCTTTCGTTACAGCACCCAAGTCGTGATCAGCGACTGTTTTTGTTGCTACTTCTACATTTTTACCTGACAAAATATACGCTAAATTATCTTTGTCAATTTGCTCAAGCGTTCCACTAAATGCAACGGCTGTCGTGTTGTATAGTACTAAATCAGTCGTATCATCACCCGACATTGATTCCGTGTGTTCGATTTTATCCGCTGTGATTTCTAGCGTAAAATCAGGTACGTTACCAAGCTCTCGCATTGCACCAACAACACCATTCACAATAGGTGCAAGTGAGAATTTGCCACGTAATGAAATATACTTTTTAGCCATTCTTAATTACCTCTTTGGTGGCTGTTTTGGGTTTTGCTGTCATCTTGATTTCTTCAATCTTTTTTTCAGCAAGAAATTTTGTGATTTGATCTTTTGATAGATCACCAATAACGTCACCCTTTTTCCAAGGACCTATTGGTTCGAGTGCTTTGTATTGTTTTTTCATAAGGTTCCTTAATCGGGTTCGGTTTGAATGAATAGCTCAGACTCTAGAACCACTGTTGAATAAACACAGCTTTTCGATATGTCTTCTTCTGTATTTACGTAAATCAACGGTTCAGCACTCGACTCAGGTTCCCATCCACTCAGTTTTTTAATAATCTTAATTGTTAGATCACCAGCCATATCGAATGCTTTAGAACCATCAGTCACCTGTGATGCTGCATGCTTACAACAAGCCGTCACCTCCCAGACCACTTTCAGTTTTAGTGCATCGCCTTTGCTTACCACTCCTGCACTTTTAGTACGGCGAAAATTTACTTGGATGTTGGGGGTAATTTGGGATAGCTCAGTTGTCACACCTAAATTTTTAGGCGTGTATATCTTCTTTACACCCCACTCCTTCGCAAATTGTTCAAGACGTTCCACGATTTCATCACGGACGGCATAAAGATTTGAATCACTCATTAAATTCGTCCTCAGTGATTTCAAGTAGCTCTTGTTCATCACTTTCAGTTAAGCCCAACCAAGCACGTGCGGGGATTTTTACAGTGTAAGCACCAACACTTACATCTTGTGCAAAATTAGAACGTGTCGCACGTACAAAGCGATTACCGACCACACCAGTCTTTTGATTCTGTCGGAAGTAAACCGTACTTTGACGAGCTTCATGTTTGATTTCACCACCAAAATGATGGATTGCGCCATATTCGACATCCGTACCAACTTCAAAACCATTACTGGTTGTGTTACTTGTGACAGAGTTCATTAAGCGTGATGTATCGCGAAGTGTTGTACCGCCTTGACGCATGACGCGAACTGATAACGGCCATTGACCATTTAAGCCTTCACCACGTGACCAGCGATCAGGGATGTTCTCCACCAAAGTGGCACCCATGCGCTGATAGAGCCTTTGCTGACGCTTCTCAACATCAGCATAAAGACTCAAGGCTTTAGCAATTGCAGATTCACCATCGGCACGAATTTCAATCATTGCACCCGACACGTATCACCTCACATACTTGGCATTTTATTCAAAGTAGAATCACCAAAAACACCGCCTGTATAAGTGGTACCAATGGGCACAGTGGAAGGTTTGTTTTGTGGTTGCTCATTGACGATCTCTTTACTTTCTTGGTCAATGATTTGCAAATCAGCTTTCTTATCCTGCACACGCTTCAAAAAGGCGATAGCATCATCATAAAGCTTAGTTACATGCTCAGTTGGTTGTTCAAAGTAAAGGCGATAGCGCGCAATATCACACGCTATACGGTTTAAATTCGATGGTACATTCGGTAAAGGTAAGGAGTAACGACCACCAATGTAGCCGTTGATTTCCTCAGTAGCATCTTGCAATGCCACATTCACCGCATCTATGGGTTTAGGTGTTTCACCGTCATCCATATATTCAATGTGCATCGTTTTAAGTTCATCAAGTTGTCGCTTCCCAAAACGCTTTTCTAGATCAGCTTCGGTTGCGTACATGAGTCACCTATTTGGTTTCGGCTGTAGCTTTCTTGGCTTCAGCGGTCGCCTTTTTCAGATTAGCCTCAGATGTGGCTAGTGATTTCTCCAAGGCTCCAACTTTACCTTTCAGCTCAGCCACTTCTTTATCAGCCTGCTCTTTGCCAGCCATAAGGATTACTTCATTTGCCTTAAGCTCAGCCACTTCTGCAGCAAGGCTGGCTAATTCAGCAACCGTGTTATCAGACTCTTGTTCCTGAGGCTCTTTAGCTTCCTTAATAGCACCAGATGCTAAAAGGGCTTGAAGATGTTTTTCCTCAAGCCCTTTAACTTCTTGCCCTGGTCGGTAGTGACCAAGGGACTGTTTTGCGATGTACTTTGGCATATTTTATTCCTTATACAAACCCACGACCACCAACAAGACCATTCTTGTTGTTTGGAATTGCGAGTGGTGAAGATTCAGCAAGCAATTGAATACTTGAAGGGTTTTTTTCCTGCCATTGACTTAAATAGAATTCAAGCGCTTGACCAAAAGCTTCTACATTTTGAATAGCACAATGCGCGATCCAACCATTAGCATCAGAGATTAAGCCGAAGAAGTCTTCAGGAATAAAACGCTCTGGTGAGCCACCACCAATACTGTGCTGAACGTCGTAAGTCCAAATTTCGATATTATCTACAGTTCCCCGGAACTGAGGTTTATCAGCCTGATCAAAGGTTGGAGTGAGCGGAACACTAACACCCGCATATGGTGCAATAAATTTTTCTTTGAATTCAGGATCTTTAATAAGTGTGTTGTACACTTTAGATGTAGTTAAGGCCATCGTAGGAGAGGTACCCGAGTGCTCAATAGATAAATCAATCATTGCTTGAATATCTTTAACAGGTGTTGCACTAGTTTGCCCCCATTTAACCAATGGGGCGAAATTGCACGCAGGATTACGCTCATAATCCACCTCATACATAGGAAAGTCTGCTGAGGCGAATGTAGTCTTACCATAAAGCAACACATCCCGAGCAATCAACAACTTTCGGTTTTCAATTGACTGGCGAAGATATAATGCTTTTTGTGCCTGATCTATTAAAAGCAGGTCGGCATCACTTAAACGTTTTGAACCTGTAGCAATAACACCAAATTTACGTAACTGACTAATCAACGCAGTGTTTTGCACCTCACTAGGCAAAACTGTCATCATGGGCTTTAAATATGCTGGCTTAACGAATTTCACGTTACCAGACTCACCTACTTTAATTTGACGACCAGCAGCTGTTGGTGTGACAAATGGTGCTAATGGAGTAGCTGTGTTTAACTCACCCACCGGTACTTCTTTTTTAGTGTAAGAGACACGTTGCGGGAAAAAGCGATCCATTAACCATGTGTCCACCTTTTGAGTGGTATCAGTTAGCAATACCAACTGCGGAACATCCAGCAGTTCTACTGGTGCATTTTGAAATATAAATTCCTGACTCATGTATTAATTCCCCACTACTTTGCGAAGTTCGATTTTATTGACCAATGCTTGTGCACGAACTGCATCATATTGGCCAGTTGTTAGTGCTGTACCTTTTACTGTCACCACAGCAATATCAAATGGACCTTGCACGTAGATCGGCATTTCTAGTCCATTTGTTGCATGATAGGTAGCTTGTTCCGCTGTGAAATCAGCAACTGCAATGGCATTCCATGCTCCAATCACACTTTCAGTTACGATTGGATGATCCGCAACATTATTTGCGCCTACATTCAGCAAGTCACCACGTTTATATACGGTCGCTGTTTTAACTTTGGCATTTTCCGTACGAACGCCATCACCAACCACTAATTGGTTAGTAGTAATAGTCGGAGTGATTGTCCCCATTATTTTTGCTCCTGAGAAGCTGCGAATTTGTTAAATGCTTGATCTAGCGCAGAACCTTGAGAACCACCACCAAATTGTTGTTCTTGATTACCACCAGCTTGATGTTGAGTCATAAAGCTTGGTAAACCCTGCTTTTGCTGTTCTTGAGGCTTGGAAGCAAATTGACGTAATTGCTTAGCAGAGAATGCAAAAGCAACATCATCAAGGTTCTTCATTTCGGTAATATCTTCAGCACTAAACTCTTTGCCTAGATCTTTACCTAGCGCAGTGATTTCCGCTTCACGTTTTGCAGCAGCGAATTTCTTTGCATCTTCTTCAAGCTGTGAATTTTTAGCTTTTAAAGCTTCAATTTCAGCTTGAGCTTTTTCTAATTCGGTCACGTTTGTGTCCTCATGTTTGGGTTGTGATTTGCCTGAAAAGGCTTCGATTGTGGTTTGAGTATCTGCACCCACACCACAAATTGTGATTTCATGTACTCGTACATTTCGGAACACATGCAGTGGACCAGTAAACTGCTGACCATTTACTTCAATTGTTTTACCTGGTGCAATTTCTTCAATAGATTCAGGATCAGCCCACCAAGACATTTGAAATGGATATTCCTCATCGATGTCTTGCACAATTTCTTTAGCTTTTGCATTACTAAGAAAATGACCTTTAGCTTTAAAGCTATTAGTTACTTCATACGAAGTAGCCACACCAACACGCTTACCGCCAAAGTGTTCTTCAACGAGTCCAGTCTTTGGTTTGAGCTGCAAGCCATTTAAATCAATCACTACACCTGAGCGACCCCAGTAGTAATGGTTGTCAATGCGACCACCGCTATACACTTCAGCGTCAAATGTTCGACGCTTCTTTTCACTATCTTCTGTTGTTGTGATCGGAACATTCACAGCCGTGAACTGACAGCGTAAATGCTCCTGATTTTGTTCAGGCATTTTTCATGCTCCAATAAAAAAGCACCCGAAGGTGCTTAAGTTGAATTTTCTCAAATTAATTTACTAGTGCTTTTAGCGTGTAAACCATCTTGCCTTCCAATGCTTCAATCGAAACCACTTCAAATGACAAACCAATAGGTATTAATACACCATCATTTAAACCTAACTTTGACAAATCAATACCCAACCCATCTGCATTTAAGATATGGATTGTGATGTCACCACCTGAATTCACCATTAGAAATGGCGAATTAGATGTAATTGTTTGCCCGACTTGGTATGTAGCAATCTGCTGAACTGTTGTAGAACCAACAATGATTGGTGCTGTATTTTTAGCAACACTCTCAATCACAGCTAAATCGTTTTTAAGCCATCGTTTAAGGACATCATCTGCTAACGAAGTGCCTGCGCTATTTAGATAATTTGTAATTGCACCATCATTACCTTGAACATAGTTCAACAAGGTTTTAATCGCACTTGGACGTATATTTGGATCCAGTGGGATCACAGTGTCTGCAATCGTATTAAATAGATCGCGACTCTTATCATCCATTGGCGCAAATAAGCTTGTTAGCTTTTTGGATGCCGTCCACTCTGCTTGAATTACATTTTTTTGCTCGATTAAAAATTCAGAATCTAAACCTGATTCAAGAATCTTTTTATCAACCAAATTAGATAAATCACCAAAGTTTACTGGATGTGAGCTCCAACCTAATTCTTCAGCAATTTGAGGTAATTTATCATCAGATGTAATGCCTAAACGCATCGCCTCTTTTTCGGTTAATGCGATCACTGTACAACGACAACGAAACCCTAATGGTGGGTAATGCGTCAACCAAAATGGATCGTCAATGTGTCTAATGATCTTGTTTAATGCTAAATGGCTTGGTCTTGTTCGACTATCCTCAATAGAGGAATACATCAAATAAGGTCGTTTATCCTTATTTTTCTGTTGTTGTTGCCAGCGACCATGACCGTATGCATTTTGAATATTAGTGCGAAAAACATTATCTAAATAATGCTTAGGTAGAATGATTTCGGATTCAGCAATTAACTTTTGAAAATCTTTAAAAGTACCACCATTCGCAAGCGTTTTATTTACACCATTAATAACTGTTTGAATCTGCTCTAAACTCGACAAAAAACTCACCGTTGTTGCCATTTGGCGAGTTTTCAAGTCAAGCGTATAGAAATCATCAGGCAGTAATATTTTTCGCTGTTTAGCGTAATTTAGTGCCTCAAGAAAGGTGACTGGTTGCATTTATTCACCCTTTTGTGCTGTCACATACCCCAACACATCACCTGCATATAACGCCTGATCTAAGTTCGCTTTAAATTGTGATTCACTCACACCAGGTATTAATTGCATAAGATTAAAAGCTAAACTTTCAGGACTATCAGATTTAGCCACCAATTCCTTGATCTGATCTTGATTTAATAATTCTAAATCTTGAGCATCTGTCAATTCTTCAACTTCTTGCTGTGAAGCGCTAAGTTGTTTAGATGAAGCTTTGAATGAAAAGGCTGTTTTGGGTAATGCTGTGAATTGGTTTGGTTCATTTTTTGGCTTAATGCCAGCAATATCACCATCTTCAAAACCATAAGCTTTGCTTATATATTCAGGTGTGAACTCAACACCTAAATCACGCGACAATACCGAATCACGGTCTGCCTGCTCTTTATTTAGTGTCTTTTGCTCTTCACCAATAATGATTTTATGGCGTTCCCATCCATTGATATCACAAAGCGCATTTACAACAGCCTGAACCGTAGGTGTGACTAAGCGAATATCAGATTTAAGTTTATCTTTTCTGACATTTTCGTGAACCTCACCTAGTGCACGACTCCCTGTGCCATCAGTTCCCGATGTTAATGTTTGCCCTAATATTAGCTTTTGGATTTGACGCTTAATAGTTGTATCAAATATTTCAAATGATGCGCCAGCGTTACCTGAACCATTCGCCAAGACTTGCACATCATCTTCAACATCAATCGCAAGCACTGATTGTGAGTGAGCATTTAATAAAGCGGTACTCATATCTTGTGTTTCTGTGTTTTTGCATTTACCTAATAAAATAGGTGTGCCAAAACGCTCTAAAAACTTAGCCCAAAACTTAAATCCATTCTGCTTAAAGAAGTGCAACCAATACAAAGATGACAGTAATGCTTTTCCATATGGCTGCTCATATGTAGCCTTACGTCGAGTGAGAAAGAACTTCACATGTTGATCAACAACCTTTTCAACCCCCGCACCATCTGAACGCAGAATTAAGCGCCCATCGTTTTTAGGCTCAAACCACTGCATTGGCTTTTCACCAATCCATTGCAAACCAATATATGTATCGTTTTGTTGATATACAGCTTCTTGCACTGAGTAGCCTTGAAACAAAGCATTGTGTGCAGCCGTAGCGATTTCATAAAACCATTCATCAAGCTCAAGTTTTAATAATTCAGCTTGTAGTGTGTCACTTGGTTCAATTCGGTAGGGCGTTGCTAGCAATGCATCTTGTCGCGTTTCTGCCGCTTGACCAATCTCATCATCTTCTAACAATACTTTAAGTCGATGACGTGCAACTCCAGCTTTACGCAAAACTTCATCATTATCAGGAAATTTTGACAGATAAGAGAACACACTGGATACAGCTTCTTGCGTATATAAACTACCATTAGACAAAGCCTTAGACGCTTTGCCTTTTTTAGACTTTGCCATGAAATTACCTTAATACGTTCGTGATCCTGCACCTGCAGGTTTTTTAGGTGTTCTCGCCTCGTTTAGCTCATTAAATGCATCGCTGCCCGCATCCACTTGGTCATCATGTTTACCATTTGGGAAGTTTCGCAGCTCCTCAATAAATGGCTTATTCCATTCACCACGTAACATTTTGACATTACCTACATTAACTTGAGCTGCAAACGGTTGAGCGCGTGTAATCTTGTCGCCCGATACTGTTTCGGCTTTAACAATAAAACCTGCTAATTTGGTAATAAAATTCTTTGCTTGCGACTTACCAGCTTGACCAGGATCTTGTGGTAATCGAATTGATACCGACTTTCCGTCAAGATCTGCGGTTTGTTTAATTCGCTTTTCAACACCATCAGGACCTAATTGACCGCGCTGCACATCCATAATGTATGTATAACCATCACCACCCTTAGCTTCTCGAACACCAACAGTCCAATCCCCCTCGTTTTCAGAGGATGCTAAATCCCAAGCGCGAACCTGTTTAACAATATCTGCAGGTAATGCATCCACAATTTCAATATTGTCGGGTTTAAAAAAACCACCTGCTGGTGGTGATGGTCGCTGACGATATTGCCCTGAGAACACATAGGGCGCTGCCAACTCCATTCGGTTTAAATCTTCAATAGTGTGTTTTGCAGGCCACAATGCTGTGCCATCGGGTTGGATTGCAGAGAGTTCTAATTGTTCCCATTCCTCACCATTGCCACCATTAAGCAGCCATCCCGCAAGATCTTCTTCATGTAGACGCTGCATAATGACAATGATCGGTGTATCTGGTGAGTTAGTGCGAGATTCAAGTGTGTTTTGAAACCATTCAATCACGCTTTTACGAATCGTGTCTGAACGTGCTTCACTTGCTTTATGTGGATCATCGATGATGATTGCACCACCAAAACTATCACGCAACTTTCCTGCACCAAAACCTGTAATCGTACCGCCCGTACCTTGTGAATAGCAGACACCACCATCAACTGTGCGCCAATCATCTTTAGCTTTGCTATCTTCACGCAGTTTCACATTGGGAAACACACGTTTATATGAATCCTCAAGCACTAAATTACGTGTTTGTGAGGCATTATTCGCCGCTAACGTTGCTGAATAACTAACATGAATAAATTCAGAATCAGGTGCTTTACCAAAACACCATGCCATGAAATTAATTACAGCCAATTCAGTTTTAGAGTAGCGTGGTGGTACGTTAATGATTAAACGCTTGGTTTCACCCCGATAGACTTTCATTAAGGCATCACAAATCGTGCGATGGTGCCAGTTGTGCATCCATTTATACTTGCGACGCTCTTTAAACATATAACGTGAAAAGAAGTACAAATCTTGTTGTGCTTCAATCTGAATTGCAAGCTCACGTGCTGGATCAATAATCATTTAAAACCCGCTCCCTTGCTGCAAGGTAGCTTTCAGTCGGCACGTTTTGATTAATAGTTTCTATTGGTTTACCGTCTTTACCTGTGATTTCTTGCTTCGTCACACGACCATCAGTTTCTTGAAATGCTTGTTTTAAGATATTTTGACGCATCACTTTATTACGCCCCCAATCGTCATACATTTTTTGCAATTCACGTAATCGGAATGCTTTATTGGCTATTGGGATATCTTCAACATTTTCTCGAAATGCCTTGCGTGTTTGCTCAAATAAATCTTTTAATTTTTTACTAAGATTACGCCCCACGTATTTGGTTGGATCGTAGCTAGCAACCTGTTGACGACTTATTTCTATTTTAAATTCTTGTTTTACGGTGTCTGCTACTTGTTGAGGGGTTTCAAAGCAAGCAAGAGACTGAACTATAAAGATTTTCATAGGCTCTTTTAGTGCTGCCATAACCACCTCTTTGTAAAACTACGTAAAACAAAATAGGCAAAAAAAATTAAGCCAACTTCAATAAACACGTACCACATGCATGAGCAATATTTGCTTTTGATATTGTTGGACCATCATTTGCAAGCTCTACCATTTTTTGGACTGATTCAGATGCACCATAACGTTGTACAACACCGTGGAATTCTTCTACATCGTGACCACGTAAAAAATGCTTAGGCTCACCAGTCATTTGACTGACAAGAATATTTCCATCTTCATCACGTTTAACACCAATGTGATACAACTCATGCTCAATCAAGGCACAAAAATCAGTATCACTCGCTTGGGATGCAAACTGAGCATCAATAGTGATGATGTATGTAGGTATATGACCAAACCAATTTCTTAGCTGCAACTCTTGTCTAGCTTTCTTCCAACCACCCATGTTAATCATGACGCGCTCGGTTTGCCCTAAAACTACCTGTTCAGCCTTAACAAATGCAGATGAAGCCCATAAAACATCGAAAAAATCACGCTCAAACATTTGTATATGATCGTGGTCTGGGTTATACAAATCACCTTCTTCATATACGAATGTTTCTAATATCCACTTTCTTAAATCATGCGCTGGCTCAAAATCAATTGGGTCATACTCAGGATCTAAACCTAAAAGGCTTTCAGGTGGATATGGTCGCTTCATTGCAATAACGCCCTTAAATTTCTTACACGATTCTTAAATTCTGTAATTTTGGAATCAACAACTATCATTTCATCTCTGGTCATTAATCCACGAGATAGGTTTTGGTATTTCTCGATTTCATCTGACAGGGTTTTAATATTCTTCTTCGCTTCTACTTTATCAACCATACAAACATCCCAATAATAAGAACAATAACTAGATACCAAGCTTTATTGAATCGGTTTGTCTCATTTGATAATTCTTTGTAGTAATCTTCCTGAGAAAAATCCCATGCTTGCGTGATTTCTTCTTTGTATGGTGTTGTTGCAATTTTACCTTGATTTCTTGTATGAGCTTGAGCATTCAAACACTTAGCTTTCTTCTGCTTTCTATTCATATCCACCACCAATAAACGTAAAAAAACCACCCGAGGGTGGTCTTAAAATTCAATTACCATAATGTTCAATAGACAATTCACTTAATAATAAGAACACTTCATCCTCTGTGAACCCGACACAGTCCCTACAACAGATCGGGTGGAGAAAAGAATGAGCGATACAACTAGAATCACCAATCCAATTGAAATCAAAGATAATTCTAAAGAACGAGTTGCATTTGATCTTATGGAGAAAATTATCTACGCTGAAGGTAGAGCAAAACAAGCAGATTACCTACAACCCAACCCACGTGAATACTATTTAAAACTATATAATCAGTGCCATCAAATTATTACTATTTCAGGAATTGAAGTTAAAGATGTTCTTTAATCTTTCTTTTTAAAGAGTTCTTCTTCAATTTTTTTAATATTAAATACGATTTCATTAGGATCTTTAATGCCAGCATTGATTAGGCTTACAACCAATTCAAGCTTTTCATTATGATTCAACATATTAAAACTCCAAACAGTAAAGTTCACCCAGTGTGGGCTTTATAAAAAAGAAAAAGCCCCTCAACATCTAGAATGCAAGGGGCTTTGAGAGTGATTCTAATAATAACAATTAGCTAAAATTTAGTATTTCTATATTTTTTAATTCAAATTGCTTTTTTTGAGGATTATATTTTTCATGAACAATTATATCAGCCTTGATCTTTCTCTTACCATAAGAGTGTAGCTGAGCTGGATCTATATTTTCACCAAGTATAAAATTTACTCTTTTATCATGGATATCAGGAACCAATCCCGCCCACCCTCTTGTCTTGTTATCTTGGTCTGAGGCATATACCCACGCATCAACATTTGAATAGTTTTTTTCACGCTCATCTTGAACAGGTGGTTTATAGTTGTCAGGAACATTATCAACAAAATTACCATCAAATTTAACCTGCTCTAACAGCACATCCTTACTATCAACAGTGATTTCAGCACCTTTTTCCAGCTTTGCCGGCTGGACAAAGTCAACAGCATTTTTTGCAATCTGTTTTTGAGGCAAAGCATCAATTACTTCTTTGACTTCATCACCTGTCAAAATCATAGTACCATTCGAATTCATAATACCATTATTCACAACTACTACAGATGGCTTGGCTGGCTCCGATGAGCCCCCTAAAGCATTCATAACAGCTATTGTTGCGCCCACTGAAAGAATAGCGGTAGCGCCTGCAACAACGAGACTTTTCACTACACTATTATCCTTAGCTATTTCTTTTAAACACTGTTTCGCATCACTCCCAAGTTTTTCTACTTTGGAGTAATTTGCTTCACCTAATGTTTGCTTAAGAAGGAATTTTAAATCTAAGCTTCCGCTCTCTAAGTGCTCAATAAAAATTTCAGAATTAGTAACTTTTATCCCTGGATATACCTTCTCAATAAACTGAGGCGTTTTGAGTAAAGTACTTTCGATTGCTTTCAAGCTATTAATCACAAAATCAATTGGAATGTAATTTTTATTTGAATAGTAAACGTGATATTCAGTTTCAATGATAATTTCTTCAGCAACCACTTCTTACCCCCAAAATGTAAAATTTTAGGTTTTTATATCATAAATCAAATCATTATTCTTGCTTTAATAATGAACAAAAAAAATATTTCAACAATGAAAAGAAAAAGCCCCACCAATAACTAAGTATTCGATGGGGCTTCATGTGCCGTAATCCGTTCGGCTAGGGTTACCGAAATAACCAAGGTAATTAAATAATGAAAACATAGTTATATATTTGGTTATTTAAAATTTCGTACCAATCTCTACAATATCGACCACTACAACAATTATTTTAAATATCATCTAATTTTTTAATTTCAATCAAAACCACATACATAAAATAAGTTGTTATTTATCAAAATTTTAAAACCATATTAATTCTATTGGTATTTTTATTATCTATACTTATTATTTTACCAAATGTTATAAAAAATCAAAAAAAACAAGTACAATTCCTTCATACAATAAATAATAGCAATTCAGCGCATTATAAAAATAAATTGAGGTTTGTATCTTTGGGAGAGGATACAAACCTTCTTTTTTTACATACGAAAAACCCACCAAGAGTTAACTTGATGGGTCTCGAAAAATACAAACAAAATTCAGCGCATTGAATTCTAGATGAAATATACGCTTTTTTAATAACTAATCAATCATTAAATTTTTAAATTTACATATTAAAAAGGTATAGCTGTCAGCTATACCCCTTATTCAATTTAAACCATCTGCCCAAATTTATACACTAAAAAGGTTAAGATCACCGCTGAAACCACTATAAGCATTATGTCTATTATATCATCGGAGGTCATATTTTTATCCTCGTTATTTTTTGTTATTTTTTATAATAATATG
Organism: Acinetobacter sp. FY731; assembly: GCF_059515905.1. Lineage (NCBI taxonomy): Bacteria > Pseudomonadati > Pseudomonadota > Gammaproteobacteria > Moraxellales > Moraxellaceae > Acinetobacter > Acinetobacter sp. FY731. The sequence continues at coordinate 22,956 of NZ_JCAKNB010000017.1, forward strand.
TTTTGAAAATAATGCAATATGTAAAAATTCCACTTGGAACGGACGCTTTCGGACAATACGTATAACAATATATATTCTATTTTTTTCTTATTACCTTTAATTACCAAAAAAGTATTTTATTCAAAAAAATACCCACGAATTGGAGTACGTGGGTAATAAACTAGAGAATCTATACTAATATAGTCGGATTTAATACTTAGTTTGTATCAAATACGTAAGTTTGGCGACAATCAATCTAAACCACTAAGAATAAAAGGAAGTCGCCAAAACTATGTTGCTCAAAACAATTAACCAAGCCCAATAGCATCTTTCACATCATCACCACTTGGTTGGTTTATTTTAGACAATAAAAAAAGCCCACCTTTCGATGGGCCTCACACCTAATCATTTGCGCTGACTTAGTTGCTTTTATTGCAAACACAATATAACAGACAAAGGTTTAGCTTTTATTAGCAAAATATATCAATAAAATTAACTTTTCGATAAGCAAAAAAAAACCGCATCTCTTGGGGAAGAAATGCAGGTTATAAACTTGGAATTAAAAATTAAATTCCTGTGGAGTAACACCCACTATTTTACTAGGTTTATTTATTAAGTAACTAGTAATATCTACCAAAAAATAAGTTTTACAACATTGATACTTTATTAATCTATGAACTATAGGATTAAATAACTGGCATTAAAAAAACCCACCTTTCGATGAGCTTCTTAATTCGGTCTATCACTTACGCAGTTCGACCACTGTATAAAAACTATACCTTACATACCGCAATTTTGTCAATTAAGAGTTTCTTAAACTTTTACGATAAATTTCAACGTAATAATCTATTTCATCTTTCATATCATCAAGCATTTGCTCAACCATGTATTCCAAGAAAATATAATTCTTTCGATAGGTTTCAGATTTAACCTCTGTAACACCAACAAACTTCAATCGCTTTTCAACACAAGGTTCTTTTGCCCCACGTAAATGAAAGAACAGTACCATTTTTGAAACTTTTAAACTTAACGATTCAATATTAAATGTAACGCGTTTAACCTTATCTTTAAGCGCATCACATAGGATTTTAGCAAAGTGTTTATGTAGTACATCGTATGCAACAGTATTATCCCGATAATCACCCCAAACTAACAATTCACAATATGCTTTACATGCAGGACATTCGATTGAAGCAATAGCACCACAACGATCTTCCCATGATGGACCTTTTTCACCAGTACCCTTTGGATCTGCATTGTATTCAATTGCTTTAAGTCCAATTTGGCACAACCATTCCAAATTGGTCATTTTCTCTGTTTTTTCAGCAACTGCATTCATCCCTTTACCCTCTCACCAATTCTTCAATTTGTTTAATCGCAAAACCACTTGTTACTTGTTCAGTGCTAAATCTAAATACCTGATAACCCATTGCTGTTGCTGCGTTGTATTTATCCATATCCCCCAAGTAGCCTTTACCTCTTGTGTGACGACCACCTGACCAAATACCCCCTTCAACCTCAATTAACAGCTTTGTATCTTCAATATAAAAATCAGCTCTCCATTTCCTTGTCGGGTGAAACCTAAATTCGCTCTTAAATGCGATTTTCAGCGCTTTTAATTGCATCCCTAGTATTTCCTCGCCCTTACTCTGTTTCTTCACGCCACGCTTCGGACATTTTGATTTAAGCTTATTTCCATATTGTTTCTTGTATTCAGCGAGTGAGATACTGGTCATTCAACCCCCATATCCGCTTCGTTCTCTTGAAATTGTTCTTGTAAGAGTTCTTCTTCTAAGTC
>NZ_JCAKNB010000018.1:0-20132 GCF_059515905.1 Acinetobacter sp. FY731
GGCACTGTTGCAAATAGGCTGACATGATAAGCTAAATATCTTATTTATTTCGAGATACAGCAGATGAATCCCTTCCACGGTCGGCACTTTCAAGGTGAAATCATTCTTTGGGCTGTTCGTTGGTATTGTAAATATGGCATCAGCTATCGTGAACTTCAAGAAATGCTCGCTGAACGAGGCATAAATGTGGATCACAGTACAATTTATCGTTGGGTTCAGCGTTATGCTCCAGAAATGGAAAAACGGTTACGCTGGTATTGGCGTAATCCTACAGATTTACATTCATGGCATATGGATGAGACTTATATCAAAGTGAAGGGGCGATGGACTTACCTGTATCGTGCAGTTGATCAATGGGGTCATACGATTGACTTTTACCTTTCCGCTAGACGGAACAGTAAATCAGCCTATAGTTTTCTAGGAAAGATCTTCAATACGGTGAAAAAATGGCAAATTCCACGGGTCATCAATACAGATAAAGCAGCGACCTATGGCCATGCTTTATCACGATTAAAGCGAGAAGGAAAATGTCCAGTAGATATTGAGCACAGGCAGATTAAGTATAAAAATAATGTCATTGAATGTGATCATGGTAAGTTAAAGCGAATCATCAGGGCCACATTAGGATTCAAATCTATGAAGACTGCTTATGCCACAATTAAAGGTATTGAAGTCATGCGTGCACTACGTAAAGGACAAGCATCGTCATTTTATTATGGTCAGCCTCAGGGTGAAGTGTGTCTAATCAACAGGGTTTTCGGTCTCTAAGCACTTTTTAAAGGGAACATCATCGACTCAAATCACTATTTGCAACAGTGCCGCGTAAAGTCATGTTGCCAGAAGAAATGTCACCTTCAATGCAGCGTGACAATTTTGAAGTTGCACTGACTGATTTTGAAAAGCATCCAATCATCAAATGTTTATTTAAGGCGGATAACCAGCGTTCTACGGAATGTTGGAGCGTGCAAGAAATTGCAAACTTTATTGAGGATTGCACAGAAGATCAAAACATCAATTTATGCATTTTGTATTGGAAAGATATACACAGCAATATTTACATTATTGATGGAGCACATCGTCTTTCTTGTATCTATGCGTGGATCAATAGATATTTTGCGGATGAGCAAGTCACTCAAGCACCTAATTTCAATGATCCACAAAAACAAGATATTCGTTACCTCCGCAATTATTTAGGAGATCTCGCTGATTTTCAAAGAATTTGCACTGATGCTGAATTTGCAGAAAAAAAGTCGAAGTTAGAAGATATTAAAATCAGTTTCAGGCAGGTACTGGGGACTCCGGAAGATGCGCGACGGGTATTTCAATCTATTAACTCAGATACTAAACGTTTAGATAAATATGAGGAATATCACCTAAGAAATCGCGGTAGTGACGCGTATTATGCGATCTATGCCTGTTGTTATATCAATGACAATAAATCTAACCTAGAAGAGCTCCAATATACACGTTTAAATGAGTTGATTGAGTTAGGGGAGAGGATCCACCAGTTACTTTTTTCGACCATTTTATTAGACAATGAAATGAGTCATGGCAAAAAAATTGGCTTGGTCAATGAGCTGATGAATATCATTGCGGGTGATCAGATTCATAATATTATGAGTCTGAATCAGGGGGAGCGCGTTGAAAACCTAATGTCGCATCTGTTGACCATTCTTTGCAGAATAGCGACGCCTGTAAAAAATACTGGGGTTCCGAGTTTGGGCTTTCATCCATACTTATATTTTTATAAGGACCAGCGTTTTCAGATTACTTCTTTTCTTGCATGGTTTTCAATTGTGTATGAAATTCATGAAAGCCTCATGCAGATTCATCATCGAACGATTAGTTTCAAAGACTTCACCCGGGTACGCCGTAGTATTGAGTTCTTGATTGCTAATTTCCCCGTGGCGACCACTGAAACGGTCGGCAAGTTCGGCAGTGGTATCAAGGGCTATGATCGGCTACAAATTGTCTATAAAGCCTTTATTTGCTTAAGCTTGGAAATGGAAGTTGATTTTGATGATGAGGAATGCCTGAATACCTTTATTCTGTCCATGTCTAAGGCCTTCAAGTACATAAACTTTAACGAGTTTTATGTCGAAAGATTTTTGGGTGGTTATGATGATGCAGTCGTCAAGCATGTGGTGGGATATGTGGAGTCGATTAGTCCAATTTCTCGGTCAAAGCCAAAGGCCTTTTCGGCATTAACCAAGAGTCTGCTTAAGCACAATTTTGTGGTGGGTAATCATAACTTTTGCCTCATTTGTGATGGATTGATCTATCTTGATTCTACTGAATCGGATCATAGGATTGCCAAAGCCGTAGGTGGGCAAGGAGTTCTAGAGAATGGCCTGCTGGTTCATCCCATCTGTAATAGGATGAAATCAGATCTGAGCCTGGAAGAGATTAGAGCGGATTTGTTTGGTGAATTACTGTATTGAGCAGCAGAGGCGGTAAATTAATTTTCTAAAATTTATCAATGATTTAACTTTTGATATGTTCAGCCAATGTGGTTGTTTTTAATTCAGTGCAGAATCATAACTAGAAGCTAGCTGTAGTTTCTGAATGACCGTCAAGGTCCTTAGTTTTGCCTATAGATTCCCCCTATGGGCATTTTTTTTTGATCAAAAACATGTATAGGTGACTTTAAAATAAACCTTTTAGCAATTCATACGCAATAAGGCTCATACCATTAGCACAATAAAAATGAGTTCCACTCTAGTTAACATCTTAGTTCCATTTACTTTTCACTTAATTTATATAGCAGTTAAGTCGTAGCATCAATGAAATAACATAACATAGAAAATAATCAAAAAGACAGAATTTGGATTTTGATCAGATCTGCTGTTTACATGCTTCTACAGTAGCTTTGAATGTTTCACTTAACCTTTAAACTTTTTCTAAAATTAAATATATTTACATATACGTTCTAAAATTTGATAGAATTTATTAAAACTTTAGATTCTAAGTGTAAATAATGAGAAGCGCTAATATTCGACGTGATGGCTACTTAAAATTTCTGAATACATGGCAAGACCGTGATGTCATTAAAGTACTTTCAGGTGTGCGTCGCTCTGGAAAATCCACCTTATTGGCGATGTTTCAACAAGACCTAAAAGCACAGGGTGTACAAGCCGAAAACATCATTGCCATCAACTTCGAATTTATGGAATTTGAAGAACTCACCGATTACCGTAAACTACATGATTATGTATTGTCCAAAGTTGATAAAAGTAAAAAAAACTATGTTTTTTTAGATGAAATACAACATGTTACAAATTTTGAGAAAGTAGTCGACTCTTTATATGTTCGGGATTATATCGATTTATATATTACAGGCTCAAATGCATTCTTTCTAAGTGGAGAACTTGCGACTTTACTTACAGGACGCTATATCGAGCAACATGTTCTACCTCTGTCATTCCAAGAATTTAAACAGTGGCATATTGAAAATAATCCGATCATCCAACAATTATCCAATCGTGATTTGTATGCCATGTATACGCGCAGTAGTTTCCCTTATACGCTTGCCATGACTAGCCAGCAGGAAACTTATGATTACTTGCAAGCGGTCTATGCCAGTGTAATGTTTAAAGATGTTATTCCCCGTTTGAATACTGCCGATATTAACTCTCTCGAGCGTGTCGCAAGATATTTGGCAAGCGTGACAGGCTCACCTATTTCCATCAATAAAATTAAAAATACCTTTGTTTCAAGTGGGGTTAAGATTTCATTTGAAACAGTAAAACGCTATATTCAGGGCTTACAGGACAGTTTGTTATTTTATAGCGCCGCACAATTTAAAGTACGCGGGCGTGAGTTATTACAATCCTCTGAAAAATACTATTTAGTTGATGTCGGATTGCGCCGGATTATGTTGCCTGATGCTAATGCTGATCAAGGTCATATCTTAGAAAATGTGATTTATCTTGAGCTTGTCAGACGAGGTTATACGGTCTATGTAGGGCGGGTTGATGAATATGAAATTGATTTTGTTGCTGTCGATACTTTACAGAATTTAACTTATTATCAGGTGGCATTAGAAACGCTCAATGAGGAGACACTCAGCCGAGAGTTACGTCCATTACAGAAAATTTCTGATTCGTATCCCAAGTATTTGCTTACCTTAGACACGATAGGGACTGAAGCGAATTATAATGGTATTGTAAAAATGAACGCTCTCGATTGGTTGCTATCTGAAAATAAGTAAAGTTGAGGGTAGACATGGATACTCTTATTTATTAATTAAAACTCAAAGACTTTTCAGCATTAACCAAGAGTGTGATCAAGCATAATTTCTGCTCCATTTGTGATGGATTGATTTACCTCGACTCGATTGAGTCAGATCATCATGATTGAGCTACAGTCGCTTACTGAAAGTAGCGAGAATTGCGCTGGAGTTTCTGAAGGATATTAATTCCTTAGTTTGCTCATTCATCCATCTGGGCATTTTTTTTGATTAAAATACAATGCTGTTCTTGCTAAAAAATGACGGCACCCACCATAAAACACAATATTCCAAAAATAATCCAAGGCCAGATCTTTGTCTTCGGTTGTTCTAAATTCTGAGGATTATATTCCGTGTGTTCTAGCGATGTCGGTTGTGGAACACGGGTCTTTTTAGAGTAAGGCTGGTGTTTAGAGTAAGATAGTCCCGTACCTGGAATACCGACACTGGTTCGCGTACCTTTTTTCCCAATATTTAGAGAAGCACCAGGTTTGCCAATGCTGGCACTGCTGATGCCTTTATGGGTCAGATTAATTTTAAAACCCGGGAATAATTTAATACTTTTACGAAATCTAAAACCCATATTGCTCTCATTCTAAAACTTAGCTCAATTCACGCGCTATACCAGGATCCATGATCTGCTAGAGATCGTACTTTGACGGCTATCATCAGGATACTAGTATATTTTTTATCTGGTGATTGCAATACTACCTCTAAATACCGTCAAAAATGTTTACTGTATATTTGCTGTAGGGTAATCTTAAAGCTGCTATTTATTGACTGATTGGTATATGACGACAGATAAGCATGAAGTCCTGCTACGAATGCGAGCGATCGAGCTCCTTGCATACTGGGAAGGTCGTTTGGTTACCAATCGTTTAATGAGCTGGTTTGGGCTCAGTCGACAGCAGGCTTCTGCGGATATCAAGCGTTACAATACGCTGTATAACCCAGATGCCTTGGTCCATGATCCCTCCGTAAAAGGCTATGTGCCTAAAGCCACGTTTCAACCGGTGCTGACTACCGTACATATCAATGAATATCTCAATATGCTGTCAGGTTTGGTTAGTGAATCGCATGCGCTGATTGCGATGCCAGAACCGAATCTTGCAGCAGTTCAATTACCTGATCGCAGTGCACGTCCTGAAGTGATTCGGGAAGTTTTGCGTGCCTGCCGAAACCAAAACACTTTAAAAATGATTTATGCCTCCATGCAGAATCCGCAGTGGCATGAACGCATGATTTCCCCACATACCCTAGTTTATACCGGTTTTCGCTGGCATGTCCGTGCCTATTGCCATCAGAGCAAGCAGTTTAAGGACTTTTTACTCTCCAGAATTGATCGCACACCTGTTGTGGTGGCGATTGAGTCAGTAGACCCTGCTCAGGACCAGCAATGGCATGAAGAAATTGTACTGACGCTGATCCCTAATCCAAAATTGAACTCATCACAACAAGTGCTGGTCGAAAAAGACTTCGGCATGCCTGATGGCAGATTACAGATTCCGGTGAAAAAAGCCCTGGCTCACTATACTTTGCAGCGATATCAGGCCGCGATCACGCTGGCTGAGGCGGAAGATGCCTTGAAATATCCCTTGGTGTTACAAGGTTCAGATATCGAAAAGCTGTCGTCTTACCTGTTTGATCAGGCCTCATAGGAGATTGGCCATGTTAGAACAATTTCATTATGACAGTGACCTGATTGGCGGTTCCCTGATGGTGCGTGAAAGCCGGCTGATCGCGGATCTGTTATTACGAGAAGCGACTCCAGAACAATGGCATCAGGCCATTCAGATTGACAATATTCTGCAAAAAAGAACGCCTGCTTCAGCTCAACGCAATGCCACCGCTATTCGTAAGCGTCTGGAGCGCTTAGAGCCTGATTTCTGGAAAGCTTTGCGGGATGGGGATGATGAGCTGGCGACTCAGGTGGCTTTTTGTGGGGCACTTGAACGCAACCTGTTGCTGCTTGAGTTTATGGAAACAGTGATGAGAGAGGCCTATATCTCCCAGGCTCAATACCTGGATAGCTATATTTGGTCAGATTTTTTGGATGAGCGTTCACAACGCGATCTTCATATTTGTGATTGGAAAGAGTCCAGCAAGAAAAAAATGGGGCAGGTGGTGTTTCGCATGCTGGCAGAAGCCGGTTACTTAAAAAGTACCCGTAAGCTGGAGTTGCAGCGCGTGATCGTCAGAGCAGAGCTGCGTAGCCTCTTGGAAGAACATTATAAACAACGCATTAAAAGATCTATGGAAGTGTCGCTATGGACGCGCTAGTTGTAGAGGGGCAGCAATGAGTCAAACAATACATGAGCGTCTGAACCAGATTCCAGAGCGTATTCTTTCCACCGAGTTTCTCACCGGTCAAGGATTGGGCAATGAAATTGGCTTCTGGATTTTTGATTATGCACCTGAAGATGAGTTGAAAGTGCGCGAATATCTGCATTTTCTAGACGGGATGCTGGAGAAAAAACACAGTCAGCTGAAGGTGGTGAATATCAACCTGCTGCAAGCCGTGGTGGATTATCTGGCTGAGCGTAACTTCATCGATAAAGCCATTCAAATGCAAAAAGCCAAAGGCGATGAGGCGCTGCTCAAAGCGCTGAAAGGCCCACTGCATATGGATAAGTTCGCGCCCTATCTGGTAAGTAAATATGCCACCAATGCGCAAGATATTGTGTTGATGACTGGGGTTGGGTCGGTTTGGCCACTGTTACGTGCCCATCACTTATTGAACAGTTTGCATTCGTTACTGGGGCATAAGCCAGTGGTGCTGTTTTACCCAGGTTATTACGACGGTCAAGCGATGAGTTTATTTGGAAAAATTCCAAGCAATAATTACTACAGAGCATTCAGATTAGTGCCTTAACAAGGCAAATAGAAATAAGAATTCGGGGGAATTGATTGAGATGAACATTAAAGAACTTTTTTACAAGCCATTAGATCGTGCGATTAACGGGGTCGTAAAAGCAGACCAGAATGACAATACCACGGTTTATCAGGAACTCGATGAGTATGTGGTCACCAATGAACTGGAAAAGCATTTTCGGGACTTTTTCCAGTCTTATGGCACAGACCTGAGCGATCCTTCGATTGCTAACCGAGTCGGCGTATGGATTTCAGGCTTCTTTGGTTCAGGTAAATCACATTTCCTGAAAACCTTGTCGTATATTCTGGCCAATAAAGTGGCACGTGATGCGCAAGGTAACGAACGCAGTGCTGCAGAATTCTTTGATGAAAGCAAAATTCGTGATGCGTTTATCCGTGCGGATATTGGCAAGGCCGTCAGCCATCATGCCGATGTCATCCTGTTTAACATCGACAGTAAAGCCAGTTCCAATGATGATGGCAATCCGATTTTGAATGTGTTTTTACGCGTGTTTAACGAGTATCAGGGTTTTAGTGCTGACCATCCACATATTGCCCATATGGAACGTCACCTGAGCCAGAAAGGTGTCTACGAACGCTTTAAACAGGCGTTTGAGGAATCCAGCGGCATGTCCTGGCTAGAGGAGCGTGACGGCTATCAGTTCTATCAGGATGATGTCGAAACCGCGATTTCCGAAGCCCTCAACTTATCTGCTGAAGCTGCACACAAGTGGTTTGAGGATTCTGAGCAGACCTTTAGTGTTTCGGTCGAAAACTTCTGTCAGTGGGTGAAAGAATACCTGGACAGCAAAGGACCCCAGCAACGCATGTTGTTCTTGGTCGATGAAGTGGGGCAGTTTATTGGCAGCGATACCCGCTTGATGCTGACACTGCAAACCATTACTGAAAACCTGGGTACGATCTGTAAAGGCCGCGCTTGGATTATCGTGACCTCACAGGCAGACATCGATGCTGTTTTAGGTGAGATGTCTTCTTCCAAAGCCAATGACTTCTCCAAGATTGCTGGACGTTTTAAAACCCGTTTATCACTGTCCAGTTCCAATACCGATGAAGTCATCCAGAAACGTTTATTACGTAAAACCCCAGAAGCAGAAGCATTGCTCAGATCGGTGTTTGAGCAAAAGGGCGATATCTTAAAAAATCAGATTACCTTTGACCGTTCAGGCCCAACCCTCAAGAACTATGAGGGGCCAGACAGCTTTATTCATAACTATCCTTTTGCGCCGTACCACTTTCAGCTGGTACAAAAAGTATTTGAAGAAATCCGTAAAGTCGGTGCGACCGGTGCACACTTGGCCTATGGTGAACGGTCCATGCTGGATGCGTTCCAGATGGCCGCGAATGCGATTGCTACAGATGAAGTCGGTGCCCTGGTTCCTTTCCACCGCTTCTATACTTCAGTCGAAGGTTTCCTGGATACTGCAGTGAAGCGTACCATCGACCAGGCAGGGCAGAATAAGACCCTGGATGGTTTTGATGTGCAGATGCTGCGTACCCTGTTCATGATCCGCTATGTCGATATCATCAAAGGTACGCTGGATAACCTGGTGACTTTGTCGATTGAGAAAATTGATGAAGATAAGCTGGCATTGCGCAAGCGGATTGAAGAGAGCCTGCAGCGTCTGGAAAAAGAAAGCCTGATTACTAGGAATGGCGATGAGTTCCTGTTCCTGACTAATGAAGAGCGGGATATCACTCGAAAAATTAAAGCCACTGACTTAGCAGCTTCAGAAGAAAATAAAGAGTTAGCCAATCTGATCTTTAAAGATTTACTGCGCGATCAGAACAAATACCGCCATCAAGCCAACAAGATGGACTATCAGATTGGTCGTTTCCTAGATAGCCATAGCCTGGATGGGAAGTATGAGAGCGATTTGAAAGTTGAAATCATTTCTCCGCTGGATACGGAATACAATCTTTACACCGAAGCTTACTGTATTGGTAAAAGTACTCAGGCCGAAGGACAAGTGCTGTTTAAACTGGCAGACGATAAACAGTTCTTTAATGAACTGCGCACCTGGCTGAAAACCAATAAATTCATCCGCTTAAATGATGATGGCACTCAGTCCGATATTTCCCGTATTCTGGCAGACCGTGGCCGTGAGAACCAGGAACGCAAAAAACGTCTGCGTGTCCGGGTCGAAGAAATGTTGCTGGACGCGGAAAGTTATGCCTTGGGTCAACATCTACAACTTTCATCTTCAAGTCCAACCACCAAGCTGGATGAGGCTTGTCGTTATTTGCTGGAAAACACTTATACCAAACTGAGCTATCTGCAGGTCTATCAGCAGGATGCTTGGCGTGAACTGAACGCCGTCTTGACTGTGGATGATATGGCGCAGCTAGGATTGTCTCTGGATGGTGGGCAGAGCAATCCCAAAGCCCTACAGGAAGTGGAGCAGTACATTGCACTGCGGGCCACTGGTACAGAGCGTATTCTAGTCTCAGATGTGATAGACCGTTTTGCCAAACGCCCTTATGGCTGGCCAGATGCCGAGATTTTATTGCTGGTGGGTCAGCTGGCGGCAATGGGGCGGATTTCACTGCAGTTAAATGGTGGCAGCTTACAGTTAAAAGATGCCTTTGAGCCTTTACAAAACAGTCGCCGTCGCCGTGATGTTTCCATTATTAAAAAGCGCCAGACTGATGATCAGGTGTTGAAACAGGCACGCCAACTGACCCAAGACCTATTCTCGGCCATGGGACCAGCGACAGAAAAAGAGCTGTTTGAATTCTATACCCAAAACTTTAAGACCTGGTTAGCCAACTTTAAGTCGTATAAGAGCAAAACCGATGTCGGGCAATTCCCTGGCAAGAAAGTCATTGAGCGGTCGATTCTGACTTTAGAACGCTTGCTGGCCAATAGCGACAGCTTCGATTTCTTTAAAGCGGTGGTTGATAACAAGGACGACTATCTGGATCTGGAAGAAGACTACCGTGATATTCATGAGTTCTTCAGCAATCAGATGCCAAGCTGGCAGCAACTGCAGCAGGCTCTACGTCATTTTGAGAAAAATAAACAGGCATTGGGCAGTGATGAGGTGGCAAAGAAAGCCCTCTCTGAATTACATCGTATATCCACCCTTGAATCGCCCTACGGCCTGTTAAATAAAATCGCTGATTTGGTTCGCACCGTGGAAAGTGTCAATCAACGCTTACTAACTGAAAAACGCAGTCAGGCGCTAGAGCAGCTGGATGACAAGATCAATCAGCTGGAAGCTGAAATCAAGAACAGCGGCATTGCTACAGCTGAGCTGAGTAACAAGCTACTGCGTCCGCTGCAATTGCTCAAAGCGGATATTGAAGTGGAAAGCAGCCTGTCCACCATTTACATGCTGCAAACCCAAACCGCCGTGGAGCGTTTTGATGAAGCCTTGTATGAGTTGGAAAGCGAAGTTCAGGCGGAAATCCAGCGTCAGGCCAAAGCGGCACAACTGGCTCAGAGTAAAGCAGAGAGTGTAGCGAGCTCAGCAACCACCGCCAGCCCAGCAACATCAGAACCTGCTGCGATTCCGGTAAAGCCAACTGTTGCCGTAGTGCCACCGAAACCGGTAGTCGAAGTTGATGTCGCCAGCATTTACAGCAAAACCTCCAGCAGCGTCTATCTGGAAACAGAAGAATCAGTAGATCAGTTTGTAGACGCACTCAAAGCTGAATTGAAAAAAATCGTGAGTGATAAAAAGCGTGTGCGTATCCGCTAACTCGGGTTAGGGATATCGGCATCAGTCATTAATTAAAGGTTTAAAGATGAATACCAGTAATATTAAAAAATACGCACCGCAAGCACGAAATGATTTTATCGCAGCCATGCGCAAGCAGGCGGCCAAATATGGCATCACCGCAGACAGCATTTTACCTGCAGAACAGAAAGGCGACTTGCTGTTGATTGGCGATCAGGTTTTTCCGCTATCAGTCATGAAACCACGTGACAAGCTGATCAAACGTATTCAAACCAGCAGTTTTGAGCAGACGATTGATTATATCGCTTACAGTTGGTTTAACCGTCTCTGTGCGATTCGTTATATGGAATGCAAAGGCTTACTGGATCATGGTCGCCGTGTACTGAGTAGTACCGATGGCAGTGCAGGTTTGCCACAGATTCTGGAAGAATGTCTGGATATTGACCTGCCGAGTTTAGATGCCGGCCGTGTGGCTGAGCTTAAGCTGGATGGTAATAAAGACGAAGAACTCTATCGTGAGCTATTACTGGCCCAATGCCATGCATTGAATCAGGTCATGCCACTCTTGTTTGAACAGGTTTCTGATGAGTCTGAACTACTGTTACCGGATAACCTGACTAAAACCGACTCCTTGATCCGTGATTTAGTGAGCAGCATTCCGGAAGAAGACTGGACGGATGTGCAGATTATTGGCTGGCTGTATCAGTTCTATATTTCTGAAAAGAAAGATCAGGTGATTGGTAAAGTCGTCAAGAGTGAAGACATTCCTGCAGCGACACAACTCTTCACCCCGAACTGGATTGTAAAATATTTGGTACAGAACAGTGTCGGTCGTTTATGGATGATGGCACAGCCAGAAAGTATGCTTGCCAGTGAGTGGGAATACTATATTCAGCCGGCTGAGCAAAGCGACGAAGTCAATGCACAGCTGAAACAGTTGATTGATGTGCGGATCAGTGAAGATGGCGATACTTTAAACCCCGAAAGTATTACGGTGCTGGATCCGGCCTGTGGTTCGGGGCATATTCTGGTGGAAGCTTATGACTGCTTAAAAGCGATTTACTTAGAACGTGGTTACCGCAGCCGGGATATTCCACGTTTGATTTTAGAAAAGAACCTGTACGGCATTGATATTGATACCCGTGCAGCACAGCTCGCCAGTTTTGCGCTGTTGATGAAAGCGCGTGAGGATGACCGCCGTTTATTTAGCAATCCACCAAAACTGAATATCATTGCGTTACAGGATAGCCAGCCGGAACGTTTAGATGCATTTAGCCAGGATTTGGCAAGCACAGGTCTAGAGAAGGCAGACTTAAAAGAACTGCTAGATTTATTTGAACATGCTTCAACGTTTGGTTCTTTAATTCAAATCCCTGAAGCATTCGCTAAAAAACTACCTGATTTAGAAAGCAAGCTGAATACAGCAGCAGCGTCTGGCGATATCTTTAGTCAACAGTCAGCACAAGAACTTTTGCCATTAGTTAAACAAGCGATTTTTTTAGCTAAGCAATATGATGCCGTGATTGCTAACCCGCCATATATGGGTAATAAGTACTTAAATCCAAATCTTAAAACCTATTTAAAAAAGAACTATCAAGGTTATGAAAAAGATCTTTTTTCAGCTTTCATGATTCGAAATTTAGAGCTGTCAAAAGAAAATGGGCAACTTGGTTTTATGTCGCCATTTGTGTGGATGTTTATCTCTTCTTATGAAAATCTACGTGCTCACTTTATTGATCATGCAACCATTACGACTTTAATTCAGCTTGAATACTCTGGTTTTGATGGTGCAACGGTTCCAATATGTACATTTACACTCGCAAAAACTCATATTACAGGCTTTACGGGTTCGTATATTCGTCTATCTGATTTTAAAGGCTCTGAAAATCAAGCACCGAAAACTTTAGAAGCGATTAACAATCCCAATTGTGGTTGGTTTTTTAATGCAAGACCAGATGATTTTAAGAAAATTCCAGGAAGTCCAATTGCTTACTGGGTTAGTAATAAGTTAAAAGAAATTTTTCATGATTCCTCTAGTTTATCTCAATTTGTTAAACCAATGATCGGTATGAGAACTGGGGATAATGATAGATTCATGCGTAGATGGTATGAGGTTTCTTTAAAAGAAAGTCACTTTAATTCTCAATCATCAGCTGAAGCTATGGAGTCACAAAAAAAATGGTTCCCATACCAAAAGGGTGGAAGCTTTAGGAGATGGTATGGAAATTTAGAATATTTAGTTAATTGGTTTAATGACGGGTATGAAATTAAAGACAATACATTAACTAATTATCCACAGCTATCTTGGGATAACTTAGGATGGAAAATATCTAATGAAAAATCATATTTTTTACCTTCAATTACTTGGACAGCTACTAGTTCTTCATATTTTGGGGTTAGATTTGCAGATAGTGGATGTTTATATGATGTCAAAGGATCATTTTGTTCTCCATCAGAAGATCTTTTATTATTAATTTTAGGATTATTAGGAAGTAAGTTTACAGAAAGTGTAGTAAAAATATTAAATCCTACAATTGAGATACAACCTAGAGATATAGCAGTAATACCATATTTACATGACAAATTATCATTAAAAAAAGATGAAATTAACTTTGTAGTAAATAAATTAATAGGTATTTCAAAGTTAAACTGGAACTCATATGAAACTGCATGGGACTTTAGTCAAAACCCAATTATTCGTACGGGGCAGCCAAATCTAGAACAGGCATTTAACACATGGCAACAGCAAAATGCTGACGCCGTGGCTGAAATGAAACGCTTGGAAGAAGAAAATAATAAGCTGTTTATTGATGCTTATGGCTTACAAGATGAATTGACGCCAGATGTTCCTGATGAACAGATCACTTTAACTCGTGCCGACCGTGAAAAAGACAGCCAGCGTTTAGTTTCTTATGCACTTGGCTGCATGATGGGACGTTATAGCTTAGACGAACCAGGTTTGATCTATGCCCATGCAGGCAATCAAGACTTTGACACCAGCTATTATCAATCATTCCCAGTCGATGCAGATGGCATTATTCCACTCACCGAAATGCACTGGTTTGAAGATGATGCCACCCATCGTATCCAAGAGTTCTTAACTGCGGTTTGGGGTAAAGACACATTAGATGCCAATATGCTGTGGCTGGCAGAAAGCTTGGATAAAAAAGCCAGTGAAACCGCTGAAGATACCATTCGCCGTTACCTCGCTAGCAAATTCTATAAAGACCACATGCAAACCTATAAAAAGCGTCCGATCTACTGGTTATTTAGCAGTGGTAAACAGGGGGCTTTCCAGGCGTTGGTGTACTTGCACCGCTATAACGAAAGTACTTTGGCACGTATGCGTACTGAATACGTCATGCCACTGATTTCCAAAATGGCTGCCTATGCTAATTCTCTAGAAACAGCAAAAGAAAGCAGTGACTCTGCGGCTGAAATCAAACGCATCGAGAAAAAACTGCAAGATTTACATAAGCAACAAGCTGAACTGAGTAGCTTTGAGGAAAAACTGCGCCACTATGCCGATCAGCGTATTTCACTGGATCAAGATGATGGGGTAAAAGTGAACTATGGCAAGTTTGGGGACTTGTTGGCTGAAGTCAAAGCGATTACGGGGGAGAAATGATGAATGCTTTTTCTCCGGTACTAGACCTTGATGAGGTCGTTGCATGAATTTAAGTCAACTACAACAAGGTCTGGAACAAGCCTTTTATATTGAACAGCACCGGATTGTCTTCTGGTACGATGCTGAGCAGTCTTTTACTGAAGAAGTAAGGGCATTAAAGCTGAATGATGTCCATATTTTGAATATGACAGAAGAATCCAGCCTTGCGATCAAGCTCAAACTGGAACTTGAGGATCAGCAGGGTAAATACTTGCTGTATTTCCCTAGTCCTGAGCCTGAGACCGAAAAAGACTGGTTACTGGACATCAAGCTGTATTCACGCA
The DNA here is from genome assembly GCF_059515905.1 of Acinetobacter sp. FY731. Taxonomy (NCBI): domain Bacteria; kingdom Pseudomonadati; phylum Pseudomonadota; class Gammaproteobacteria; order Moraxellales; family Moraxellaceae; genus Acinetobacter; species Acinetobacter sp. FY731. Next base: position 14,752 of record NZ_JCAKNB010000018.1, read on the forward strand.
GCTTCTATGCCGATCATTTCTCGATTATTTTCAATGAGCTGGGTTTACAGCAGCAGAGTCTAAGAGAACATCTGACCAAACGTGAAGAATTCCTTAAAGCCAAAGCCCGTCTGAGTACATTGAAACGCTATATCCAGTCTGATGCAGATGAACAGGATCTGGATATGGCCATGATTGCGGCTGTGGTCAAGGCTGACAGTGCCGAACTCATGCATATCGTTCTGGCACTGGCAGATGAAATGGTACAACAGAATCTGAGTCTAGAAGTAAATCCAGACTCCTTTGCTGAACTGGAAAAATTCCAACTGGTGCCAGCTTTAGTCACAGCATTACAGGCGGAAATTGGTTATCCAGCATCGGTTGAAGAATTGAATGGGGAAGCACCATTCAAGCTCGGTACGTTCTTTATCCGGTTAATGACCACAGGCTTTTGTGAAAGCCTGGGCGATATACCGCTATGGGCTCAGGAACTGGTGATGTCATCAGTCAGCTCCCGTGCAACAGCCAGAGCCTTTTTGTCGCGCTGGAGAGACAGCTCCAAATACTACCCAACCTTCGATACACTCTCCCAGACCGTGGCCAATGCACTGCGGATCCAGGAGAAGGTCGGGACTTTTGATCTGGAGCAGCTGCTCGATGTCATGACCTTTGAAGTGATTGAGCAAAAGATCATTGTTGATTTGGCCAGTCATATCCCAGCAGCAGCCAAAGCTGAACTGGAACATTTCAGAACGATTATTTCTACCCGTCTGGATGGCTATTGGGCTTCCAAACATAAGGACGATGCAACCCGCCGTAAATACCGTACCGTCTATACAGCGTTGCAGGCAGCCATTGAGCTGTTCAGCCTGCGACTGCTGTTTGATGCCGGTTTCTATTTCGACTCTAGCGAAGCCTTGTATAAAGCCTACGAGCAGGAGTTGTATCGCTTTGATATGGCCTATCGCCACTACAGTGCTGCTTCTCAACGCGCTCATGTCGATATCCTGAAAAAACTCGATGAAGAAGTCGAAAATTGCTATTCCTACTGGTTTATTGACCACTTGGCACGCAACTGGGGAGAGCGGATTGAAGCTGAACAACGCTTGAATGTCTGGAAAATGGCAGATATCCCAAATCAGCAAAACTTCTACGATACCCACGTCAGACCCTTACTGGGTTCTGCAACGAAACGCCGTATTGTGGTGATTATTAGTGATGCTTTCCGTTATGAAGCTGCGGTAGAGCTGCGTGATCGTATCAATGAAAAGCGTTATTCTGAAGCGACCTTGTCTTCACAGCTGGGCGTTGTCCCAAGTTACACCACACTTGGCATGGCTTCGTTGTTGCCGCATCAGACTTTGGAGTACAAAGAGGCCGCAGGGGATGATGTTTTAGTAGATGGACAATCCAGCAAAGGGACTGCAGCACGATCAAAAATTCTTGCAGCCTATAACGGATTGGCGGTTACCGCTGAAACGGTAAAAGGCTGGTCGCGTGATGAAGGCCGTGAAGCACTCAAAGACCATGATCTGATTTACGTTTATCACAACGTGATTGATGCTCGAGGAGACAGTGCCTCTACAGAATCAGAAACCTTTATGGCGGTGGAACATGCTATTGAAGAGCTGACCGAACTTAGCCGCAAAATTTTAATGCACTTTAATATTTCCACCCTATTGATTACAGCCGACCATGGCTTCCTGTTCCAGCAAAGTAAACTGGAATCTGCGGATCGTTCAAGCTTGACTGAAAAACCTGCCAATACATTGAAAAGCAAAAAACGCTATGTGATTGGGTATGGTTTACCAGAGAGCAAGGAAGCATGGAAAGGCTCAACCCAAGCTACGGCAGGCACACTATCTGCGACTGATTTCTGGATTCCAAAAGGGGCGAACCGTTTCCATTTTGTAGGAGGCTCACGTTTCGTGCATGGTGGCATCATGCCTCAGGAAATCGTAGTGCCTGTACTAACGGTAAAACAGCTGCGTGGTGAAAAGGCTGGACAAAGAACCAAGCGTAAAGTTGAGGTTATTTCTACCAAATCCACGCTGAAAATGGTCAATAACATCCAGAAGTTTGATTTGATGCAAACTGAAGCTATCAGTGAACTGGTCATGCCAGTGACCCTGTCGATTGCCATTTATGATGGGGATCTCAAAGTGTCAAGTGAAGAAACCTTGACCTTTGATAGCAGTACCGACTCTGTTGCGGAACGGGTAAAACAGGTCAGACTGTCATTATCCGGTACTGATTTTGACCGTAAGAAAGATTACTTCCTGGTACTGAAGGACAAAGACCTGAATATCGAGATGCAGCGCTATAAGGTCACCATTGATCTGGCATTTACCGATGACTTCTTCTGATAACGAATTAACGAAAGAGCGTAGCCTACATGGAATCTGCTAACGATAAAGAACTGGATCAGCTGCTGAATGAACACTTTGCTGGGCGGGTGGTACGTAAGGATCTGACTAAACTGATCAAAGAAGGGGCCAATGTCCCGGTCTATGTACTCGAATACCTGCTAGGGATGTACTGTGCCTCGGATGATCCAGAGATCATAGAGCAGGGACTACGTAACGTAAAGACCGTGCTGGCAGAGAACTATGTACGACCTGATGAAGCTGAGAAGGTGAAATCCCTGGTTCGTGAGCGTGGCAGTTATAAGGTCATTGATCGGGTGACCGTAAAGCTGAATGAGCGTAAGGACAAATACGAAGCATCATTTAGTAATCTGGGCATCAAAGATGCCGAAATCTCGGCAGGCATCGTCAAAGAGTATGAAAAATTACTTGTTGGTGGTATCTGGGTCATTGCTACGCTCAGTTATTATTTTGAAGAAGGACAAACCAATTCTCCATTTGGGGTGAGCTTACTCAAGCCGATTCAAATGCCGAATATGAATATGGATGAACTCTTCAGTGGCAGAGCAGCATTAAGCACTGATCAGTGGCGCGAGAGTTTAATCCGTTCCATCGGCATGGAACCGGCTTCGTTAAAAGAGGACGTGCAATGGCACCTATTAGCGCGTATGGTTCCGTTCGTTGAAAATAACTATAACGTTTGTGAACTGGGACCACGCGGTACCGGGAAAAGCCATATTTACAAAGAGTGTTCACCGAATAGTATTTTAGTCTCTGGTGGGCAAACGACTGTCGCCAACCTGTTCTATAACATGAGTAGCCGCCGTATTGGTCTGGTGGGCTTATGGGATGTGGTAGCTTTTGATGAAGTCGCCGGTATTTCCTTTAAGGATAAAGATGGCGTACAGATCATGAAAGACTACATGGCCTCAGGATCTTTTGCCCGTGGTCGTGAACAGATGGAAGCCTCAGCTTCGATGGTTTTTGTGGGTAATATTAACCAAAGTGTTGAATCTTTGGTGAAGACTAGCCACTTATTGGCTCCGTTTCCTGAAGCTATGATCGATTCAGCATTCTTTGATCGCTTTCATGCCTATATCCCAGGTTGGGAAATTCCGAAAATGCGCCCGGAATTCTTTACCAACCGTTATGGCCTGATTGTTGATTATCTGGCTGAATTCTTCCGGGAAATGCGCAAGCGCAGTTTTGCGGATGCCATTGAGAAGTACTTCAAGCTAGGGAATAACCTGAATCAGCGTGATGTGATCGCCGTTCGCAAGACGGTTTCTGGATTGATGAAGCTGCTTTACCCACACGGTCAGTTTAATAAAGAAGATGTACGGCAATGCCTGGAATATGCACTGCAGGTGCGCCGTCGGGTCAAAGAACAGCTGAAGAAAATTGGAGGGATGGAATTCTATGATGTGCATTTTAGCTATATCGACAATGACACTCTAGAAGAGCATTTTGTTTCGGTAAAAGAGCAGGGTGGAGGTGGACTTATTCCCGAAGGTCCTGCTAAACCAGGCTTCCTGTATACCATTGGCCTCAGTAATAAGGGCATGCCAGGCTTATACCGCTTAGAACTGCAAGTCACTAAAGGTTCAGGAAAATTGGCGACATCTGGCTTATGGAATTCAAGTAGTGCCAAAGAACAGGTCAAGATTGCTTTTGATTACTTCAAAGCCAATGCATCCCGGATCTCGGGGGGGAGTAAGGTGCTGGAACATGATTTCCATTTACATGTGGTGGAATTACAGAATACCGGCCCGCTCAGCCATCTTGCTCTGCCAAGTTTAGTGGCTTTCGCTTCTGGCCTCTTAGGACGATCGGTTCAAAGTCAGATGGTGGTACTGGGTGATATGAGCTTGGGTGGTTCTGTGACACCGGTGGAAAGTATTGCCGAATGTCTGCAAGTTGCTTTTGATGCGGGTGCCAAGAAGGTTGCTTTGCCAATGAGTAGTGCGGCAGATATCCCAACGATTCCTGTGGAACTGTTTACCAAGTTCCAGACCAGCTTCTATGCAGATCCGGTAGATGCTGTGTTTAAGGGGCTAGGGGTGGATTAATTTCATATCTGTCTGGAAGAGTTACAGTAGATTGTTTTAAATTCAGTTTCTCAAGTTAAACACCATGTTGTAAAAGCATAATACTGCCTCTTTTAAAGAGCTAGTATTTTAGGGGGGGATTACCCTTCATTTTTTCTTGATCAGATATCTGTTGTATTTTGACAGGATTTTGTTGATCTAAATATTTTTGATACCAAACACGCAATGTTTCAGGAGTACAACCGATTTTAGGATCAATAGCTGTGATTGCTGCCCAAGTAGAAGGATAATCTTTTTGGCACTGTTGCAAATAGGCTGACATGATAAGCTAAATATCTTATTTATTTCGAGATACAGCAGATGAATCCCTTCCACGGTCGGCACTTTCAAGGTGAAATCATTCTTTGGGCTGTTCGTTGGTATTGTAAATATGGCATCAGCTATCGTGAACTTCAAGAAATGCTCGCTGAACGAGGCATAAATGTGGATCACAGTACAATTTATCGTTGGGTTCAGCGTTATGCTCCAGAAATGGAAAAACGGTTACGCTGGTATTGGCGTAATCCTACAGATTTACATTCATGGCATATGGATGAGACTTATATCAAAGTGAAGGGGCGATGGACTTACCTGTATCGTGCAGTTGATCAATGGGGTCATACGATTGACTTTTACCTTTCCGCTAGACGGAACAGTAAATCAGCCTATAGTTTTCTAGGAAAGATCTTCAATACGGTGAAAAAATGGCAAATTCCACGGGTCATCAATACAGATAAAGCAGCGACCTATGGCCATGCTTTATCACGATTAAAGCGAGAAGGAAAATGTCCAGTAGATATTGAGCACAGGCAGATTAAGTATAAAAATAATGTCATTGAATGTGATCATGGTAAGTTAAAGCGAATCATCAGGGCCACATTAGGATTCAAATCTATGAAGACTGCTTATGCCACAATTAAAGGTATTGAAGTCATGCGTGCACTACGTA
>NZ_JCAKNB010000019.1:0-19495 GCF_059515905.1 Acinetobacter sp. FY731
CGAATAATATAATCAAAAGCAGATAGAGAAGCTTTAGCACCTTCACCTGTCGCAATGATAATTTGCTTGTAAGGAACAGTTGTACAGTCACCTGCGGCAAATACACCTTTTACATTGGTTTCGTTACGGTCGTTAATTATAATCTCACCACGGTTTGAAAGCTCAACAGCAGTTTCTTTTAAGAAGTCTGTGTTTGGTAACAAACCAATTTGTACAAAGATACCAGCAAGCTCAACCGTTTTAATTTCATCTGTTGCACGGTCTTTGTATTTAAGTGCAGTTACTTGTGAACCATCACCCACCACTTCTGTAGATAACGCATTTTTGATGACTGTTGTGTTTGGCAAGCTGTTCAATTTATCTTGAAGCACTTGGTCAGCACGTAATTTAGTATCAAACTCAACCAATGTTACGTGTTCAACAATACCCGCAAGGTCAATCGCTGCTTCTACACCTGAGTTACCACCACCAATCACAGCAACACGTTTGCCTTTGAATAATGGACCGTCACAGTGTGGGCAGTAAGCAACACCACGAGTACGGTATTCTTGCTCACCAGGAACATTCATTTCTCTCCAACGTGCACCTGTTGAAAGAATCACTGTTTTAGATTCTAGTTTTGCACCATTCTCTAAAGTGACTTCAACTAAGCCATTTGCTGTTTGATCTGCACCTTTAATGTCAGATACACGTTGTAAGTTCATGATGTCTACACCATATTCACGAACGTGTGCTTCCATTTCAGCAGCAAATTTAGGACCTTGAGTTTTTTGTACTGATGTAAAGTTTTCAATATCCATAGTATCCATCACCTGACCGCCCATGCGTTCAGCGACGATACCTGTACGAATACCTTTACGTGCAGCATAAATTGCAGAAGTGTTACCTGCAGGACCACCACCAATTACCAATACATCAAATGCTTCTTTTGCATTTAACTTCTCAGCATCTTTTACAGCAGAATTTGTATCTAACTTTGCAATAATTTCTTCCAAAGTCATACGACCTTGACCAATGTGCTCACCATTTTGGAATAGCATTGGAACTGCCATAATTTTGCGTTCTTCAACTTCGTCTTGGAAGAATGCACCATCAATCATAGTTGCAGTTGTACCTGGATTGTTAATTGCAATTAAGTTAAGCGCTTGAACAACGTCAGGACAGTTATGGCAGCTTAAAGATACAAATACATCGAAGTCAGCAGTTAGGTTTAAACCTTTAATTTGAGCAAGAACTTCATCAGAAACTTTAGGTGCATAACCTGATACTTGTAACAATGCAAGAATCAAAGAAGTGAACTCATGTCCCATTGGTAAACCAGCAAAGTTTACGCGAGGTTGCTCACCTACTTTAGCAATACCAAAGCTTGGCGCACGAGAATTAGTACCGTCAAAACGAGCAGTGACTAAATTAGAAAGTGCAGCAATTTCAGTCACAAGTTCTTTAATTTTGTCTGATTTATCAGAACCATTTAAAGTCGCAACAATTTCAATTGGGCTTTCAAGGCGTTCAAGAAGTGTCTTTAATTGAGCTGAAGTATTTTGGTCTAACATTGCTAACGTCTCCAAAGGAGTAAATATTTATTTGATGAAAGAATCATAGAACAAACAATAAAATAGAGGAAACAGTTTGTTTTTATATTTGTGATCGGTTTTTTAGATTTTAAGTCTACCATTTATGAGCTTTCTTTGTTAATAAGTACTTGTGAAGCATTTCTATCCTACTTATCAAAGGCTTTATATTTCAAATACTCATAATGAAAAATATAAAAAGCTTTAAATACGTTTATTCATAAATTCTTTGCTCAATTCTAAGAACACGTTTTTTAAAGCTCGATACGAGAAAAAATAAAAATAAGCTAAATATGGCTGAAACCACAATCATCACATAAATAAAAACCTGCACATACTTAGAAATGAACTCTGCTTGTATAGCCTGCCGATCAACACTTTTTGCCAGTGGTGTTATTGTTTTACCATAAAGCTGATTTTGTAAGCTCCATATTTGTTCAGGCTGAAAACCATATTCTAGAAATTTAGGGTCATTTTGTTCTGCCTTGACCAATCTTTGCGTAAAAATCATTGCTGACGCTTTATCTGAAGGTTTGTGTAACAAGGCTGTTTGTGCCAATAAATAATCTTGTATAGGCTGAGCAATATCATTACTTTTCAAATATTTTGCGATTTCACTTTCTTGAATATTACTTTCATATTTCACCATTTTTTCAATGGCATACGCTCTTTTATCACCACCATCATATTGCACATAGGTTAAACCAGACCAAAGTAAAATAAATGCAATCAGCCATGCTACAAACTTCAATACAAATGATTGAAATCGAGTATAAAAAAATTTAATCTTTTTCAAAAAATGAATAATGAAAAAAGCCCCAATAAATGAGACAAACATTTTCAATACAAACCAGCCAAACCAAGAGAGCAAACTCAAGAAATAATCTTGAGGATGATCAACACTTACATTTAGACTGGGTACAATATGAAGTTGCTTAACCTCAGTAGATAATCCAAAAAACCCATAAATTAAATCTTGTTGAATAAATAAAGCTAAAACAGATGCAACAAAAATAGTAGATGTTGTTATGACTATGAGCATCACATTTCGCTGTCGTTTTTTGAGTATAACAACACCCTGCTCAATCTGCTTTTTGCTTAATGGATATTCATCTAAGTGGGACAAATTCAGCTCCAAAATTAAATAGATTTCTGCTCTAAACTTTAAAATTCCAGCAAAATTCAGGACATCATCATTTTAAGGTTTCTTTGTTTCACGCAAACTTGATTCAATAACAAGTTGATTCAAATTATGTTGCAAAGCACGTAATCGTTCACTTGCTTCATCACGTTTTTGCACCCCTTCCTTTTGAATTTGAATCACGTCATTGACTGTTTTAATGAGGGTATTTTGCACGTGTTCAAGTGTTTCAATATCTATCACTGAACGTTGGTTTGCTTTGGCTGTATCTACAGAGTTCTGATGTAATAAATCGGCATTACGTTTTAATAAATCGTTGGTTGCATCATCAATTGTATTGGCAAGTTGTACACTATTTTTCTGCTCTTGTAGTGAAATTGCCAAACTAATTTGGTTTTTCCATGCAGGTAACGTGATATTTTTTATTGCATAAAACTTATCAACCAACATCAAGTTATTCGACTGAATAATACGAATCATAGGCAATGTTTGCATTGCAGATTGCTGTAAAATTTGTAAATCACTAATACGCTTTTCTAAATTATTGGCAATATGATTTAAATCATAAATTTTTTGCGTAGTAGTCTGATCTTGAGTTTGACTAGTTAATGTAAAAATTTCCTGTTGAAGATCTTGCTCCGTTAACTTCCCCGCAGCAATATAAATACCAAGTTGCTTATATTCATCTTGCACACCTTCAAACGTTTTATCTAATGTACTCACACGTGCTTTTAAACCATTTTGAGATGTTTCTATTTCTTTTACTAATGCATCAATTTGTTCTTTTGTACTATTAAAATGCTGATCAAAATTTTGTTTCGTACCTTTTAATTTATTGAAAATATTAGTTAAAAATCCAGAGCTTTTAGATTTATTTAAAATACTTGTGGTATTTAATTGCTGCGCTACCTGTACAACTTGATTGAGCTTTTGCCCTGTTGTATCTAAATCTTTATTTTGTACAAGATTTAGCAGCTCATCTGTATAAGTTGACGTTTTAGTTGCAATATTTTTCCCATATTCAGCAACTGAATTATGGCTTAAATCTGAAAGTTCTTTTTGTGCAGCAATCACTTCATGAAAATCTGATACTTGTAAGCCAATTTCTTGCAAGTTTAATTGCTGAAATTTTTGCTCTACTTGTTCATTTGAAGTTTCTACAATTACAGTATTTTCAGAATTTGTCATATTTCACCTTATAACATTATGAATTAGAAGATTTCTCTAATGATTTTTTTAAGTTTTTAATTAAAATTTCTCGACTATTATCTAGCTTTTCAAGCTCGATTTTTGAGCTAGTTTGTTGACTCTGCTTAACATGATATTGCCATACAGGAATTAATACTTGTTGCGCTTCCTTAAAGCGATCTAACAAACTAAATGAAAGTTGCTGAGATAACTGCATTTGTGTAATTGCAATATCATTACTTGTTTGCAGTGTATATAACGTATCAATTTTCTTAGATAGTCTTTGTGTAAAACTATCCAAAGGATGAACATTTTTTACAAAGCTTGGATATTCAACAAGAAACTCTTCTGCAGCCACAATATACTTAAACATCTGCTCACGTAAACCAAGCAATTGCTGAAAACGTGCTTGTGACGTTTGAATTTCAAGTTGTAACTTTTGGCTTAAATGACATGCCCGATCTAACAATGCATCTAAATTTTTATAATATTCAATTTGGCTTGAACCATATTCAATATCTACACCTAACCATTTTTGCAATACATTAAATTTTCGTTTATTGAGGTATTTTTTCGAACTTGATAAAACCGTAATTAATTGCTCAATAGTCTGACTTAACTGAATTGTTAAATAAGGATCTATCCCATCCAATAATAATGATTGGGACTGAATAACTGTATCTGCATAATGATTTAACTTATATTGATCACTTAATAGTGGAACTAAATCTTGACGTTTAATCGATAATACTTCGTTTCGATCTACAATAATTTCTTTAAGTGGAACCAATATTTCAATTTGTGACATTATTTAAAATGCTCATAAATACATCGTTTTATAGTACTGAATCTATTTTGTGATTTTGTGGCGTTTTTGCAATCAAATCTTCTATTTAACTTCATTATTTTATTACAAATAAAACATATAAAAAAAGCCATGATCATTCATGGCTTAATTAAATAAACACAAAGAAAATTATAAATAATCGCCTTCACGCTCTGGTTGGTACAATACTTTTTCAATTTTCACTTTCATAGGTTGACCATCAGGTTGTGGCCATTCAATCACTTGACCTTCAGCCAAACCTAAAATTGCAGCACCAATAGGTGCAATTACATTCACCTGACCTTTTTCACCCTTAAACTCATGCGGATAAACCAAAGTCACTTCTGTCGCTGCTGTAGATGGTGCTAGTGTAATGAGTACTTTTGCATTCATGCTGACAACATTTGTAGGGACATCTTTAGGTGCTACAACTTCTGCACGAGCTAACTCATCTTCCAAATGTTTCATTGTTGGAGTTAAAGCCGTCTGATGTTCTAACATTGTTTCTAAACGATGTAGATCTTGTTCAGAAAGAATAATATTGGGTTTAGACATTCTAATTTGTTCCTATACTTAAAAAGCTTCAATCACACAGCCAAAAGATTATTTTTATTTCTCATTCTTTTATATCAGAAATAAAAAGGATTAGTTAACTTTTCATTTTAATAGCTATAAAAAAAGCCCCCTTGAGGGGGCTTTTCTCAAGTAAAACTTATTTTGCGTAAACTGGGAATTTAGCGCATACAGTTTCAACTTTCGCTTTAACAGCGTTAATTACAACTTCGTCGCCTTTCGCATCTAAGATATCAGCGATCCAACCTGCAAGGTCACGTACTTCAGCTTCACCGAAGCCACGCGTTGTAACAGCAGGCGTACCAATACGGATACCTGAAGTAACAAACGGAGAACGTGGATCGTTTGGTACAGAGTTTTTGTTCACAGTAATGTGAGCCGCACCTAACCAAGCATCAGCTTCTTTACCCGTAATGTCTTGTTTAATTAAAGACAATAGGAATAAATGGTTTTTCGTACCACCAGAAACAACTTCATAACCGCGTTCAATAAGAACTTCAGCCATTACTTGAGCATTTTTAACGACTTGCTCTTGGTAAGCTTTGTATTCAGGAGCCATTGCTTCTTTAAAGCAAATCGCTTTAGCCGCTACAGCGTGAACTAAAGGACCACCTTGGTTACCTGGGAATACAGCAGACTGTAGTTTTTTCTCGATTTCTTCGTTTGCTTTAGCAAGTATTAAACCAGAACGTGGACCACGAAGTGTTTTGTGAGTAGTCGTTGTTGTTACGTCAGCAATTTGAACTGGGCTTGGGTAAACACCAGCAGCAACTAAACCAGCAACGTGAGCCATATCTACAAATAGGTATGCGCCAACTTTATCCGCGATATCACGGAAACGCTGCCAATCTACAACTTGGCTGTATGCAGAGAAACCTGCAACAATCATTTTTGGCTTATGTTCTTCAGCTAAACGCTCAACTTCTTCATAGTCGATTTCGCCAGTTTCAGGGTTTAAGCCGTACTGAATAGCATTATATGTTTTACCAGAGAAGCTTACTTTAGCACCGTGAGTCAAGTGACCACCGTGAGCAAGGCTCATACCCAACACTGTATCGCCTGGGTTAAGAAGCGCTAAGTAAACAGCAGAGTTTGCTTGAGAACCAGCATGTGGTTGAACGTTTGCGTAGTCAGCACCAAAGAGTTCTTTAGCACGGTCAATTGCCAATTGTTCAATAACGTCTACGTATTCACAACCGCCATAGTAGCGTTTGCCTGGGTAGCCTTCAGCATATTTGTTAGTCAGTTTTGAACCTTGTGCTTCCATAACTGCTGGTGAGCAGTAGTTTTCAGAAGCGATTAACTCAATGTGAGCTTCTTGACGAGCATCTTCTTTCGAAATTGCTTGAGCTAATTCTGGGTCAAATTCGGCAATAGAGATATTGGCAAACATTAGCGAGGTCCTATTAAATTAGGGCTTTTAAGCCGTGCTAAGATTGGCCGATAGTGTAGCACGAAGTTAATAAATTTTGAGAATGAACTTTGCTCACTTTTACATAAAAATTACGCATGTTTTCAAAAAAATTCGCTTTTTCATTAAAAACAACTTATTGAATTGATATTGAAGTTTTTAAATATTGATTTAAATCATCAAAATATAATTTAACTAGAAATACGAATGCTGAACAATCACTCATACACATAGATTTCTACTTAGATATTTATTAAACAAATTAAAATGAAAGGCTAAAATTAAAATTTAGACTAAAGATTCAAACATAAAATTGAAGTCATTGTTTTCATAAGTTATATTTTATTTTTTACATTTAATATAAAAAATCATGTACGAACTCGCATTGTTATTACTTGGTTTTATATTAGGCTTTTTCGTAAAAAGCCATTTAAATAAATCTCAACCGCAACAAAAAAAACGACCATATTATCGTCCCCTGACTCATCAACAAAAATTACAACTTAAAAGTTTCCATCAAACAGATAGCGATAGAATCCGTGAATTAAATCGTTTAAGTGCAAATGAAAGTGTTTTTTTAAGATTACTCAAGCAAACATTTATAGATTTTGAGATCGCTATAAAGCAAAACAGGTTTATTGTTTTAGATAAAGACAAAATGCCTTGTGCAATTTTTGAATATAGAGATGGTGTGCAAGCTATAAAACTGGTCGATCAAGAGGATGGTATTCCTCTTCACCTATATAAAGGTTTAATTTCTAGTTCAGAGCTTAAAATAGATTATCAAAACATTATTTCAGCATATAGATAGATTTTCGTTTCGATCTACGCTCATTCAATTGTCACTGCACAAATGATAATGTTAAATTCAACAGAATTACTTATTCTTTTGGAATGCGATATGCAAGCCATTATCCTCGACACAGAAACTCATACATTAAATGGTCAGCCCATTGAAATTGCATACGCTCCTATTCAAGTTGAAAATGGTAAACTCACTTTAGATAAATCCAAACTATTTGATCAGCTCTACTCTGTCGATGAACCTATTTCATTTGCTGCAATGGCTGTACACCACATTTTAGAATCGGACTTGATAAATCAGCCGCATTACACAACTTTTAAATTACCAGAAGACACCACATATATTATTGGCCATAACATTGATTATGATATTCGAGCTCTTGAAAAATGTGGTGTAGATAGTTCAAAAATCAAAGCAATTTGTACACTTGCACTTGCACGTAAAGTTTGGCCAGATGCTGAGGCACATAATATCTCTGCTCTTATTTATATGATTACTAAGGGCAGTGAAAAAGCCCGTGACATGATTAAAAAAGCACATCGTGCAGATATGGATATTATTTTAACAGCCAATATTTTGATGCATATTGTGCATCATTTAAATATCGAATCTATGGAAGCTTTATTCGACGCTTCAGAAGATGCCCGTATTCCACGCACTATTAATTTTGGTAAACATCGTGGTACTCAAATTTCAGAATTACCTACCGATTATGTGCAATGGCTAATGCGCCAAGACGATTTAGACCCTTATTTACGCAAGGCTTTAGAAAACAATACAATATCAACTTTATGATACTTAATAAAAGCTTCATATTAGTGTAATTTTCAAGCAGTAGCATATGCTTTAATTTACAGGGGGTAAATTAAAGCATGTTACATTTTTCAAAAACAAAATTAGGTCTTCAAGTTTTACAAGATCGCTCCATTCCTTTAAACGCAAGACAAAGACAACTTCTATTACTTATTGGCACACCAGATTTAGCCGTCATAACTGAGGCGACTAAAGCACGAATAGCACAGCCTGAAATTCTAGATTTATTATTTGAAAAAGGTTTAATTTTCAACAAAAATTTAAGTCATATTGAAACAGTAGAAATAACTCAAGAAGATTCAGAACAAAATTCATTAAATACCCATCCGAATCTTATTCCACCTCAAATAGAACATAAGAATATTGATATTCCAAAAGCATCTTTTAAAGATGAAAACATTGAATTAGAGGTAGCTCTAAGCTTCGATGATGTGAAAGCATTAATGATAAAAAGCTTACAAGAATATTGTGGCTTACTTGCCAAACCACTCATTATTCAAATTGAAAATGCTTTAAACTTAGAAATACTTCAGCGTTGTAGAATGCAATGGATTACTCATTTACAAGAGTCAAAAATTCATCCCAATAAACTGAATTTTTATTTACAACATATTAATTATTCTCTTGTAAAAATTACTAACAAATAATTTAGAGCTTTTAACTGTAAGCTCATTCATAATTAGAATTAACATAGAAGTAAAGACTCCTCCACTTTACTTCTATCTTATTCATTCTTAAAAATATTTAATTCTTATATTAATTTTAAAGTTTCTGCTTTAGTCTTTTTTACGACCTTATTGCTATATCACTATTCTTTAATTTAAGCGATAAACAACTCCTATTTTCCTAAGATTTATATGTCATGTTGTACTCATTTGAATTCGATGAATTTGATAATCCTATGCATTTAAGTAAAGTTGGTAATTGGGTATTTACCTTTTTAAGCCCACAACAGCAAATTGAACATATTCAATTAGCAATAACGAATGTTATTCCTAGACAAGTCAATACAGAACTTCAAACTCGCAGATTAATCATAGAACACAACCATCAAAACTTATGGAATATTATGCAGCTTGAATGTTTTGATGGTTTAAACCAAAAAGAAATATTAATGCCTCTTCAAAATTTACAGGTCAATAATATTTTCCAAGACATTATTCATGAATTTGCTAAATATGATGTCGAAATTAAGCTACATTCAATCGCATAAAAAAAAGCTCGCATTACTGCGAGCTCTTGGTTGGAAGGCTAGTGCTGATTTCTTGTTTAAATGAATTAAACTCAATGAGCTGTCAATGATCCGTCCAACTTCTTTGTAGTGTCTTCGCGACCTACTGTAAATTAAATATAAAACTGGTCTGGTTAAACAACAAGGCTTAATAACACTTCTAAACTAGAAAGCATCTAAATTATTATTGAAATTTATCAAAAATAGTTCAAAATATTATGCTTAATATTTACACAAAATTAAATTTTCTTATCTTTTAGATACTTTGTTTTTAATTTTCACTTTATTTGTTCTAAAATCTCCAAACTTTCCATAGGTATTAAAAAAATACCTGCCCTTGTTCGGAAATCAAAAATGATTATGCAATATATTTTAAGTGACCTTTATCGATATTGTGGTAACACATCACTTAAATCTTTTGTTAAAAACTATTTTTTCAATAGAGGCTTTAATTTTAGCTTTTGGTTACGTATTGCAAGTTCAAAATCATTCGTAGGAAAACTGGTCTATCCTATTTTTTATTATAAAAAGAAAAAGTACGGTATTGATATTCATTGCAGCACTCAAATTGGTTACGGTTTATATATTGGCCATGGCGGTCCTTTAGTTGTTAACCCAACCACTATTATTGGCAATAATGTAAATTTATCTCAATTTACAACAATTGGAGCAAATGGCGGTAAGCACGCTGCTGTCATTGGTGACAATGTTTATATTGGCCCTAATGTTTGTATTATTGACCATGTCCACATTGGAAATAATGTCACCATTGGGGCAGGTAGTGTTGTAACCAAAGACATTCCAGAAAATGCAACGGCTGTTGGTAATTATGCAAAAGTAATTAATTACAATAATGCGGGTGAATCTGTAAATAGACGCTGGACTATTCAATAATAAATACGATATACCCCCTTATTTTTGACTAGCTAGCTTACCTCTAACCTGTTAATGGGTTTCATAAGCTAACTAGCCAATGTATTTTCATCAAATTTCGATTTTCTTAAGAAAAATCTCCATCCTTATCCAAACTCATTAAAATAAATCGGTTGTAAAAAGCAAGAACAATACAACAATATCTACTAATAATAAGATTGCTAAATACAGTTTTTCACGCTGTTCAAAAATTGGTTGACCATCATTCTTTTCTTTTCTAGACCAAATATAAACAGGTAGACCTAAAGTAAGTAAAAAAGGAATCAGTGCTACATATTTAAACTCACTTGCATATAGAATAAATATACAAAATACAGCACCTAAAACTCCGCTACACATTGCTAAAGTTTTACCTGCATTAGATTGATGATTAAAGTGTACATATTGATTTTTATAACAAATTTTTGCCATATATAAAGTCGCAGCAAAATATGCAGGTACTACCATTAGCGCACTAATACTATACATAGCCACCCAAGCATCATCAGAAAAATACACTAACAGCATTGCTGCTTGCATTACACCACTACTGACCCACAAAGAAACAGTTGCAGATTCATTTTTATTTTTCTTTGCAAATGCTTTAGGAAAAGCTCCTTTTTCTCCAGCAACCATGGGAATTTCAGCACATAACATCGTCCAAGCTAACCAACCTGTTAATATGGAAATAATTAATCCCACATTCATAAGCCAATCACCCCAATTACCAACTACATGCCCTAGTACACCAGCAATGGAAGGATTCGGAAGAACAGCAAGTTGTGCTTGAGTCATAACCCCAAATGGCAACACAGAAATTAAAATATAAATGACCAATGCAGCAATAAAACCGATAAGCGTTGCTTTACCAACATCTGACTTTTTCTTAGCACGGCCAGATAAAACAACCGCTCCTTCAACACCAATAAAAGACCATAAAGCAATTGTTATTGGTGCAACAATTTGCGCTAATAACGTCACTGGTACAGTTTGATGATGAGATTGCGTCATGATTTGAGGATCTGTTCCCCAAACATTTGAACTGAACATGACATAGTCTATAGAAACACCTAAAATTAATATAAATAAAGTGAGTGGAACCAATACAGCAATAGTCCCTATCACATTAATTTTACTTGCCACTCTTATGCCAGATAAAACCAAAAAGTTATAAGCCCAAATTAAAACTGAACCACAAATAATTGAAATTAAATTATTCCCCCCTGTAAACACCCCAGGGAAAAAATCATCAAAAGCATCCATCAATAGCACAGCAAAAGCAACGTTACCTAGGCAGGTCATTAACCAATAACCCCAAGCAACGTTAAACCCAATAAAAGGACCAAAGCCTTCTTGTGCATACATATAAACACCCGCATTTAAATCGGGTCTTAAATCGGATAATAAACGGAATGAATTGGCAATAAAATAAATGCCTATGCCTGCAATAATCCAAGCAATAATAACGGGTCCAACTGCAGAAGAAACCGCAGAATTCTGCGGTAAACTAAACACACCTCCCCCTAACATAGAACAAACAACTACCGCAATAAGCGCGATAATTCCCAATTTCCCCTTATTATCATTACTTACTACATCTGAATTTTTCGCAGAAGCTAATTCTTCACTCATATCATCTTCCTTATTCTGTTAAGGCAATATATTCGTACGTGATTCATGAGATATGGTTGGGATAATTCTTTTTTATTACGCCATATTCCCGATTACGATACTGATCTAAATCTCAGTCATAACCTCTAGTATTTTAAATTATTATCCCAATCAAATATCTCTATTTTTATTAGCGCCCTTTTTTAATTGAAGTAGATGTTTTTCTATTAAATCGAATATGCTTTGGTAATTCAGCACCCTCACTTTCATCTTCTATAATGGCTCTTACCCAATAATCCCCATTTTGATCTACATTAACACCCTGTATTTCATGATCAAAACCTGGAAATTTTTTATCGAAAGTTTGCAATGCTTGTAAATAACCTAAAATACCCGTGTCATCTTGCGGTAAGCGTTCTCCCGGCATAAGTACAGGAATACCTGGTGGATAAGGCACAAGCATACTTGCTGCAATTCGTCCGCTAAAATCACTCAATCGTATATGTTCAGCTTTATAACGTACTACTTTTTGATAGGCTTCGGCTGGGGTTAATACGGGTTCAGGGGTACTACTAACTGCTTTACTAATATGCTCAATTAAATCAAGTTCATGCATTGTTTCGTGCATGCTTTGACATAACTCTTTTAAAGTCATTTCTTCATACTTATTTGAAGCAGATTTTAAAGATGGAATTGCATCTGTTGCACAAGCACCTGAATCATATAAATGCTTAAACTCTAGTAAGCTTTCAATTAATGTACCCCACTTCCCTTTCGTGATTCCGACAGAGAATAAGATAAGTAAGGTATAGTCTCCCGTACGAGCAATTTCAGTATGTCTATCATCTAAAAATTTAGTAATGATATATCCAGGAATACCCATATTTTGATATTGACCATTTGGTAACAAACCTGGACACGTAATTGTTACTTTAACAGGGTCAAGCATGATATCTGAGTCTGCGACATCTTTATTATTAAACCCATGCCAACTATCATTTTCTTTTAAAGTCCAAACATCTGCTGTACGACTTAAAAGTGACATTGGCGCTGAAGTGAATGAATAGTTCTGACCTGTAGCAGGATCTTTCACTTCTGTCGGCTGCAATACATCAAAGAACCAACTTTTTTCGCCTTCCTTTTCTATTAACTTATTTTTAATATTTACAACAGCTTGTCTAAATGAAATCGCTTCTTCTATCGATTCTTGTACTAACGACTCACCAGGTATCCCCTCCATCATACTGACAGCTACATCAATTGAAGCAATAATTGGATAAAACGGTGAAGTTGTGCCATGCATCATAAATGAGTCATTAAAATCATCAAAATCTAGAGGTGCTCGATCACTTTTTTTCACATGAATCATCGATGCCATAGATAAAGCTGGCAGCATTTTATGTGTTGAATGTACTGCAAATAAAGTCGGTCGGTTTGGCGTATCATCATCAATATCCATTGCAAAGCGATCTTTATACAAAGGATGAAATTTTGCATACGCATACCAAGCTTCGTCAAAATGAATGCGTGGAACACTTAGTTTGAGTTCATCTACTATTTTTTTAACATTGTAGCAAAACCCATCATAAGTACAGTTTGTAATCACGGCATATGTTGGTTCTATATCAACAGCATTTGCACTTAAAGTACTTTCCTTTATTAGCCCATCTATGTACGATTTTTTAAGTCGATGTAATGGTATTGGTCCAATCAACCCTAAACCATTACGTGTTGGTGTTAAATATACTGGACGACCACGAGATAAAGTTAAACCATGATTAAGTGATTTATGGCAATTTCGATCCATTAATACAAGTTCATTTTCACCAATTGCTGCTTGCGCAACAATTCGATTAGAACCCGAAGAACCTGCAACTCCATAAAATGTCCAATCAGCACCAAATAACTGTGCGGCTTTCACTTCTGATTTTTTAGATGGCCCTGCATGAATTAAATAGTCTCCCATTTCAGCAGTAGCAACACCAATATCAGCCCGCATAATATTTTCACCAAAGAAATTGATAAACTCAATTCCTACTGGGTGCTTAAGATAAGCCATCCCCCCCATATGCCCAGGACAATCCCAATAATAGTCACCCTTTTCAGTAAAATCTTTTAATGTTTTAAAATATGGAGGAAGAAGATTTTCAGCATATTGACGTATCGCTGTATAAATGCGATTTGCAGTAAATGCTGGGGTTTCTGAATATAAATAAACATATTCTTTTACTTCTTTTAATATTTCTAAAGAAACTGTATCTGTAATTGCATCTTCTGAAAATAAAAAAATTGGGACTCTTTCATTTCTTTCTCTTATTTTTTTAACAAGTACCTCACCTTCTTTATTTACTTTTTCATCTAAACTATTCCAAACCAAGCCAATTAAACTATATTTAGGACTTTCTTTTACTAGTTTTAAACCATCTTCAATTGATTCTGCAATTGTTAAATAAAATCCTCTTTGGGATAGATCATTATTAATTTGAACTAAATACTTATATGCTGGATGTGTATTTTCAATCTTCTCAGAAAGCACAACCAATATATTTTTATTAAACTTCATTTTCAAACCCCTTCTTATAATGTTATTTCAGTTAATCATAAACAAAAATAAGAATAGTTATTTTTTGTATATTTTTAAAACAACAATAAAAACTGAAATTAAAAACAAATTAACTTCAAAAAATAATCAAATAAAATAATGTTTAGGCAGGCTTTAAATAATATTTAATAAATCTTAAATATTATTTAAACAACTTATCTTTGTGATTAATATCACAAAAAAAATAAACCACACTACGGCAATACCAATGGAGCAAAAAAATAAAATTATTTTTAATATCAACAATATACAAGACATATTGAATTAAAAAAACCAAAAACACATTGATGCTTTGTGATCGTTTTTAACACACTATTATGTTAAAAATAATACAAAAAATTACTATCACTATACCGCCTTATGATTTACTAAATTCACATCACAAAAGGCTTTAAAATTATGAATATATAATGCTGATAAAATATTTTTCTAGATTTAAAAGCCAATGTTCATATATTTTTTATGATTAACGTGTTTGACCACACAATATATTTTAATCCTAAAAAATCACCCACAAGAAACATAACAAATAAAGACTAGCTACAAACTAAATATCACATTAAAACCCAAATACTAAACCATAATAAGGAGTTTAGAATGAGTAATGAAACAAAAACAATCTCCGCCAATAATGGTGATTCAAATAATAGTGCAAAGCTTGGTTTATTAGCATTAATCGCAATTGTAGTTGGTTCAATGCTCGGTGGTGGGGTATTTAGCTTGCCACAAAATACTGCAGAATCATCTGCTGTTGGTCCAGTCATTATCGCGTGGTTAATTGCAGGCATTGGCATATACTTTATTGCTAACTCCTTCCGCTTGTTATCAGATTTAAGACCTGATTTACAAGCTGGTGTTTATATGTATGCTCAAGAAGGATTTGGTTCATTTATTGGGTTTAACGTTGCTTGGGGTTATTGGTTAATGACCTGCTTCGGAAACGTCGCATTTGCAATTATTTTAATGGATGCATTTAATGAGTTTTTCCCTGGTGTCTTTACAGGAGGTAATAACCTAACCTCCATTATTTGTGGTTCAGTTCTTATTTGGGGTTATAACTTTTTAGTACTTTCAGGTACTCGCGTTGCAGGTGCAATTAATACCATTGGTACAATTGCTAAATTAGTTCCTTTAATTCTTTTCGTCCTAATTTTAGGATTCCTGATTAACTACACACAATTATTTAATAACTTCTGGGGAACTGATCCTGCTATTACAGTTAGCAGTACAGATTCCACACCTGTATCA
Source organism: Acinetobacter sp. FY731 (assembly GCF_059515905.1). NCBI lineage: Bacteria > Pseudomonadati > Pseudomonadota > Gammaproteobacteria > Moraxellales > Moraxellaceae > Acinetobacter > Acinetobacter sp. FY731. Next base: position 15,933 of record NZ_JCAKNB010000019.1, read on the forward strand.
CTAATGACACAAATTCTTGCACCAATGACCGTTACACTTTGGGCATTTATTGGTGTTGAAGGCGCTGTTGTACTTTCAGGCAGAGCAAAGAAAAAATCGGATGTAGGTAAAGCAACTTTAATCGGATTTATCCTTGCATTAATCATTTATATTTTGCTTTCATTATTACCTTTTGGCGCTATGCCTCAAACAGAACTAGCTCAAGTAGCTAACCCTTCAACTGCAGGGGTTTTACAATCTCTAGTTGGTAACTGGGGCAACTGGCTCATGAGTATTGGGCTTATCATCTCTGTATTAGCAGGTTGGTTAGCATGGACAATGCTTTGTGCTGAAATTCCAATGGCAGCAGGTCAAAATGGCGCATTTCCAAAAGCATTTGCTAAAACCAATAAAAAACATGCTGCATCTGTATCGTTATGGGTCAGTAGTTTTGTTATGCAAGCAGCAATGTTATTGGTTTATTTTTCAAATAACGCTTGGGAAACGATGTACAACATTAGTGCGTTAATGGTAGTACCCGCTTATTTCACAACAACATTATTCATGGCAAAAATTTGCCTAAATAAACAGTATGATCAATACGCTCAATCAGGTAAAAAACTTGCACTATGGAGCGGAATTCTAGGTGCTCTATTCTGTGCATTTATTTTATATGCTAGTGACTTTAAATATGTTGCTTTAATTCCAGTATTACTGACTTGTGGTCTACCAGTATATATATGGTCTAGAAAAGAAAAGCATGATGGTCAACCAATATTTAATAGTCGAGAAAAATGGTATTTATTGATTTTACTCGGACTAGATTTACTTATTTTACTATTATTTTTCACGACAGATATTTTTAAATAATTGATTTTAGTTGCCTTGATTTATATCAAGGCAACTTATATTCAAAGGACAATCATATGAAAATAAGAAATATTGTAGTAGCTACATGTATCATTGGATTTACATGCCATATATCTGCTGAAGAATTTGTTAAAAATGGTTCTGTAAATTACACCCAGACCTTCTATGGAAACGCCGGTTCTTACAAAACCGCGACATCACACCCTTCTATCACCCTGAACTATAACTTTGCTCCAAAATGGAATATACAATTAGAGTGGGATAGAACATGGAATATGTACAACTATACAGGGGCTGTAAACCAGCAAGATAATAGTTACGGTGCTCCAAAACTTAGCTTAACCAATAATTATGGAACTTTGAGTAATTCCAAAGTGAACTGGTCAACAACATTAACAGCTAAATATGAAAATGATTATGATCATATTGACCAAACATTTATCATGGCACAAACTAGCTTTGATTTTTCAGACTATATTCCTAAAAAGAAATATTTCAATATGACTCAATTGGCAATAATGCCAATGTATTACTACGGCTGGAATACAACTGGTCCATCAGGTCACACCAATACTGCTGTTTTAAGCCTACAAACCGACACACAATTTACCTCTAATCTTTCATGGGCATTTAATGCCTATGGTATTCGCAGTTGGAATCAGGGTAATTCTTTTGTTACCAACCCTAATGATAAAAATGAAACAGCAAATTATTTTATGATTATTTCATATTTAGATTATGGAAAAGAAATTTATAAATTTAATGATAAAGCATCATTAGACTTTAATTTCATAACAGGATTTGATCCTTGGATTTCTTCTAATAAACATACTACTGTTCAACCTTTTCTTGTGGGTGAAGAAATGTATGAATGGTTAAGCCCGACCATTTTAAATGGTACTTATCATAATACTTTTACTTTTTTTGCATTACCTCAAATTGAATTCAATTATGAAGTATCAAAAAACTTATCTCTCAATATGTTTATTCAAACAAAATATTCAAATCAAATATGGGGAGATAATGAAAAAGGTTGGAAATTTCAACCCCAAGGTGGTTTTGGTATTACCCATAATTTTTAAAAAAATATTATTAATCCCAAAAAAAATATCAGGTAATAAAAATAGTATTACCTGATATTTTATTACTTATCTAAAATCAAAAAACTAAATCACCAATATCCCTTTAAAAAATAATGACAAAACCACCACATCCAAAATTAATAATACTCCAACACTATATTTTTCAAATGTTGTGAATATCTGTTTATTAGATTGTGCTTTCTTAGCCCATATAAACAAAGGTAAACCAAGAGTAAGTAATAATGGTGTTAATGCAACATAACGAATATCACTGGCATACAGCATAAATCCACAAAAAACTATACTAATTACACTTGTGATAATTGCGATAATTCTGCCTGTTGGAAAATATTTATTTGCTAACGTAGGATGTACACTCATTTTTAATAAGTATGCAGCCGATGCAAAATAAGCAGGCAAAACAGTAATTGCAGAAATTGCCAATAAAGTTAACCAAGCATTTTTTGAAAAATAAATCAGTAATACCACAGCCTGCATAATAAAACTGCTCACCCATAACGATACAGAAGCAGCTTCATTTTCATTTTTCTTTGCAAATGATTTTGGAAATGTTCCGTCCTTAGCCGCAATCATTGGTACTTCAGCACAAATCATCGTCCATGCTAACCAACTTGCTAAAATTGAAACAAGAACCCCAATATTAATGAGCCATTCTCCCCAATCACCCGTGACAGACTTCAATACCCCTGCTGTCGAGGGTGTGGCAATTTGACTTAATACATGCTGTGACAAAACACCAAATGGTAATATAGAAACTAAGATACAAATACTTAAAGAAATCATAAAACCAATAAAAGTGGCTTTACTAATATCCTTTTTATTTTTCGCTCGATCTGATAATGCTACGGCACTTTCTACACCAATAAAACACCACAATGCGACATCTAGCGGTTCAATGACTTGTTTTACAATAGGTCCCAATTGCCTTGAGCCATCGATCGTCTCTTCTCCCCAGATATTTGTTGTAAACTGTGTCCAACTTAATGAAAAAAGCACGAAAAAAACAAAGATAACTAGTGGAATCATTTTTGCAAATGTGCCAACCAAATTAATTGATCCAGCAACTTTAGTACCCGACAATACTAAAAAGTTAAACCCCCAAATTAATATTGAAGCACCAATTAAAGATGGAATATTATTTCCACCTTTAAAATCACCAGGTAAAAAATAATTTAATACGTCCATCACCATAATAGCAAATGCCACATTACTAAACATGGTCATAAACCAATATCCCCAACCTGACATAAATGCGGTAAAGGGGCCAAATCCCTCACGTGCATACATATAAATACCAGAGGGTAAATCCGATCTTACGTTTGATAAAGTCATAAATGTTCTTGCAATGAAGAACATACCAAACCCACAAATTAACCACGCAATAAGAACAGGTGCTAAAGCAGAGTTAGCAGCCATATTTTGAGGTAAACCGTCTACTCCACTTCCAATCATAGAACTGACGACAATTGCAGTTAAAGCTACCAACCCTAATTTTTTTCTACTCTCAGAATCTTTATCAGACATTGCCTGCCTCTCCTTTAATTTTATTTTTATCTAATTATTTATATGACTTATTAATATTAGCACTCATCAATGAAATTAGCGAACCCA
>NZ_JCAKNB010000020.1:0-18377 GCF_059515905.1 Acinetobacter sp. FY731
TACGTAGTGCACGCATGACTTCAATACCTTTAATTGTGGCATAAGCAGTCTTCATAGATTTGAATCCTAATGTGGCCCTGATGATTCGCTTTAACTTACCATGATCACATTCAATGACATTATTTTTATACTTAATCTGCCTGTGCTCAATATCTACTGGACATTTTCCTTCTCGCTTTAATCGTGATAAAGCATGGCCATAGGTCGCTGCTTTATCTGTATTGATGACCCGTGGAATTTGCCATTTTTTCACCGTATTGAAGATCTTTCCTAGAAAACTATAGGCTGATTTACTGTTCCGTCTAGCGGAAAGGTAAAAGTCAATCGTATGACCCCATTGATCAACTGCACGATACAGGTAAGTCCATCGCCCCTTCACTTTGATATAAGTCTCATCCATATGCCATGAATGTAAATCTGTAGGATTACGCCAATACCAGCGTAACCGTTTTTCCATTTCTGGAGCATAACGCTGAACCCAACGATAAATTGTACTGTGATCCACATTTATGCCTCGTTCAGCGAGCATTTCTTGAAGTTCACGATAGCTGATGCCATATTTACAATACCAACGAACAGCCCAAAGAATGATTTCACCTTGAAAGTGCCGACCGTGGAAGGGATTCATCTGCTGTATCTCGAAATAAATAAGATATTTAGCTTATCATGTCAGCCTATTTGCAACAGTGCCCGAATAAGTGGTTGCCCTGTTTTATCGAGCAGTTTAATCGTAAATTTGCCAAGATGGCTTTTAATCCCAAGGATCTACACCGGACTGTCACTGAAACAGCCGAGGGGTTAGATGATATTTTTACCTGGCGTGAACCTCGCAGAGTCACGAAGAGTCTGACCATTACTTATGATAAATGCGTATATCTCCTGAAAAATACAGAAGAAAATCAAAGGTTGATCGGCAAGTATCTTGAGTTTCTAGAATATCCGGATGGTACTGTAGCTATCATGCATGAAGGTCGGAAGATCAATTACAGCATCTTTGATAAATTAAGTCAGCTCAACCAGCGAGAGATCGTTGAGAATAAACGTTTGGGTTCTGTGCTGGCACATATTCAACAGCAGCATGAAGAGTTGGAACAGCAAAACAAACGAAATCGTTCTCAAGCTATGCCACGTAGACGTGCACAGAAAACAGCAATTCAACAACGAAATCTGAATCCTGTGCTTGACTTGGAAGTGTCTGTATAGGACATTTCTATTTGGTTATTAGGTAGGACATTTCTACTTTGGAATAACAGAACTTGTTAGAACCCATTGATCTCGAACGTCTTGCAGAACTGCAAGACGTTGAATTTCTTTGTCAGACATAGTGATCAGCATCTATATTTTATATCCAGTCCATGGTGATAAAAACCATCATAAACCAGACATTTTTATTGGTGAGAATATAGACACTTTAAATGGGTTCTAACATTTTAACTTCGTATAACGCGTATTATGTTAATTTTAGATTTTTTAAAAAATTAGGGCATCCATGAATCCTTTAGAATTCTACTGTTTAATATTGAAAAATATGGATAAAAACCTGGCTAAGAAACTAGGTAAAATTGAGAAAAAATATACTAATGTTCCATTTGAAAATGATGAAATAGCTAAAGTTAAAATTAAATCCGAATTTGCTTCAGAAATGGGGTTTTTCGTACTTAATTCAGCAACTTCTTTAGCTGTAGATGAAGAAAACTATAATTTTGCATACTGCTTAAAAATCTTAGAACTATATCCAATTAAGAATAACGATTTTTTTTATTGGAATGAGCATATAAAGCTATTTTCAGAATTAGAAAAAAATAATTTTTTATATGAAGATGTCTGCAAACTACATGATTTTCTGGTAAATAACTTTAGCTTTAACGGTGATTTAAAGAATATTATTAGTCATGAGATGCTTAGAAATTCTGGCGTCAATATACTGCTAATTTTAATTCACTTAGATCATTTAATTTCTAAGAAGTGGGGATTCCAATCAATCTCACTAAACCAAGCATTAAAGTTTAAGTTTAAAAATAAACGACCATACTTCCCATCAAAAACTTTTACAGATTTTCTTTTATTTATCTTAAAGATAAATGCAAAGTTTGAAGCAACAAAAGGACATAAAGTCGAGATTCTGAAGACTATTCCTCCAACTAATGGTTTTGAGCAATGGTTAGATCCTTCTCTCGAAGATGAACAAATTAAAGAATTTATACAACTAATTAAAAAAGTTAGAGAAAACAGAAGACTATGCTACTTGAATGAAGTCTATGAGTTCCTAGGTCTACCTTATGGTGAGTTTAAAAATGATGAAATTTATGAACAAGTCTCAGAAGAGAATTATTTATTCCTGAAAAATGAACTTCCAGAAGATAAGTGGTTTGAAAGTATTAATGCCATAGCTGGCCTATGGTTAATATATTTTTGGCAAGACTTTTATTATAAACATTTTCAAAAAACAGCCAGCGTTTCTACGTTAGCTACATCAGAAGATTTTATCGTGATATGGGAAGCCTTCCTGAAGAAATATCCTTCAGAAGGCCAATATCTTTGGCCTTCTGAATTGATATTACAAGATAAATAAATTTTTATTTACGAGGTGGATTATTGTCTCGGCCACCACCTGATGGATTTCCAGTAGTACTAGGCCAACCTGCTGTGCTCATAGTTTTCATCCTTATTTAGATTTCGTAGGTTTATGATTAGGATTCAATTGTCGGCTACGGTTGTCCTGATTCTGCGTATGTTGAATATTATTAGGATTTTTTACTGTAGCACGTTGATCATTCGCTGTTTGTGTCATTGCTTTCTCCTTAAAATGTTTGAACATCTGACAAGGAAAGTATGGCTTCAAAAAAATATGCATTTTGCCTGAAAAACAGTAAAAAAGTTTAAATTTTAACCAAAAAAATTATGTATTTAACATAATGGTGTTATACGAAATTAATGGATGTTCGTATAAATTACTTGCATATTGTATTCGATCGAATACAATATAGTGAGAAGATAAGGAATCCTCATGATTGAAATTAAACGTCTTCCAGAATTTGATGAATGGTTGGATGGCATTAAAGACAATATGACCCGTATCCGCCTGAATCGTCGATTAGATAAGGTTCAACGTGGAAACTGGGGAGACATTAAACCTCTCCAAGATGGCGTTTGGGAAATGAGAGAATTCTTCGGTTCTGGATGGAGGATGTATTACATCCAACATGGTGACGTTGTGATTGTAATGCTTGGTGGTGGAGATAAATCAACTCAACAACAAGACATCGATCGGGCAGTCAAACTATCGAAAACATTGGAGGATTAAAATGGTTAAAGTCGCTGATTTACCAAGTTTTGATATGGCTGAGTCGCTCAAAACTGAAGAAGACATTGTGATGTATCTCAATATGGTTCTTGAAGAAAATGATCCAGCTGAATTAGCCCATGCACTTGGTGTTATTGCTAAAGCTCGTGGCATGACTCAAATCGCTAAAGAAGCAGGGATTGGGCGTGAAGCACTCTACAAAGCCCTACGTCAGGATTCAGCACCACGTTTTGATACGATTAATCGTGTAGTAAATGCTTTAGGCTTAAAACTCACAGTACAACACGCTTAAAACTTTAAAAATATAGTAAAAATGGGAGCTAAAGGCTCCCATTTTTAGATTCGTATAAGGTGTATTATGTTAATTTTAGATAAATTTACTAATACTTAAGGCTCGCAAAATTCAAATGTACTATGAATAACTAACAGCCATCTAATGTAAGCTAGATTCATTGAATATCTTTAATACAAATTCTCAAACAAATTATAGCTAAATAATTGGCTATGCCTTCACTCAATATCTTAAACAGATATTGTGGATTTTTCATTGAGCTAAACTTTATATTATTTTTTCCATCACCGAACCTATAATGGAATATTCTATTCCTTAAAGTTACAAAAAAATCAATGAGTTTGTTCATCTCAACTTCAACAATTCCATTATATTCGTCAATCTCACAAAACTGAGAACAATGAGTTTTAAAGACTTTAATAAACTTATCTTTATCGTCATACGGAGAGAAGTTAAAACTAATTTTAGTAATCAATGGATCATAAGGACTTAGAAAATCAGGATTATCTTTTATAAAATTTGAGAAAAATCCTATTTCCTTACCATCACTACCAATAGCAGTAAACATTTTCTTGAAACTTTCAAAGCTTCCAAAATAATTATTATTTATTCGGCTATATAACAGTGGAATTGCATATGAGAACCTCTCCATTATTCTATACAAGAATAAAAAAGAAGCTTCATAGTTTTTTTTGCTATATAAATGAAAGTAATAATGAAATTCCGCCAAAATATCCAAGTAAAAATTAGAGTTAGAATAATTAATTTTTGAATAGAACAATCGTGAGCTTATATTTAAATCATTACTAGCCAATAGATTACATAAAGACGAATTAAAGCTATCATTTTGTTCAATTGGAGGTATTGAAAAGTAATTGAGATTTTGAATATAAACTTTCTGCTCTACATCACAAGGGCTGATTTTCCCTAACAATAAATAAATCAAAAGAATCTGAGGGGATAGACTTCCTTCCATCCACTTTTGCTTTCTAGAAGAATGAAAATTAAGCTCTTTGTATTTGAAATACATTTTACACCCAGGTTGCCATTTCTAGAATTAAGTCATTGTTATCGTAGGTTTTATACATTTGATAATCTTTGATAAAGTTATAAACAGATAGTTTTCTTGCTTTGCCCACTTTAATCTTACTGACGTTCAAAGCTAAGAAACACTCTTCAAATCTTTTAATCTGGAAAAAGAAATCATCAATACTATTATTCAAAATATCTTCTAATGAAAATCCTACAGCAGCACAAAATCCAATGAAATTATTTGGTACTCTAAGCCAACTTGCGACAAACTGATCATCATCACTTTTATTAACTAATTCAACTACTTCGGCAAAATCTATATTTACTTCTTTATTCTCAATAATTTTAGAAGCAAGAATCTCATCCATCTTCGATTCAATTATTTTTTCATTATCAATATTAATATTTTTACTTAAAAATGACGAATATCCTTGTACAAAATCAGCCTTCTTAAAAGAGTTTGGTCCTCTTACTTTTGAGTTTGATTTCTCGGCTAATAAATTAATATCCATAGAGTTAAAGTCATAGAACAAGTCAGCAAGAATCTCTATCTGATGTCTAGCAGACATAGGACGTTGTCCATTGTTTAGTGTGATCATTCGATACAAAAACTTATCTCTTGACTTCGCAAGAATAAAATTTAGATAAATTTTTCTACTAGGATCATAGCCATCTTTTGTTGATGCTCGATGTAAAGCATTTAAGCGTTGTATACCATCAAGAATGAATGCATCACTTATATGGTCTTCAATATAATTCTGAATGTTTGTAACATCACTAGCTTCATCGTCAGAAACACTATGTATAAGAGATACAGTAATTGGAGGCATTACACATCCTTCAATAATGTCATATTCCAATCTAGAGTACAGTTTTGTATTTAATGTATTTCTCTGAATATCGAGTCTTGTTATCAATGGGTATAAGTACTCTAAGGCCTTTTCATAAGTTGTTTCGGCAAATAATACTTTTCCCTTAATAACCAAATCATCACATATCGATAAAAACTTAAATTTTGGATCTATTGAATTCATTACATTAACAACCTTTTATTATTAAATCATATAGTATTGATTAATTGAGATATTTAATAGATATTTCCTATATTTTCTCTGATTATGTGCTTATAAATTTTGAATAACCACACGCTTTGTAGACACCTTCTAGTTAGATAGCAAAAAGAATCTAGCATTTAACATAAAATCTCTTATGCGAAATTCGTTCGTTCATCAACTCAAGCGGCTATAGATAGGTATTCGCTTTATTCATCTTCTTCTTTGAATAAAGATTCGATTTCATACCAATTGGGAAATTCATACTTTTTAGGCACCACTTCAAACTGTAATTTAACACTACAGAGAACAAGTTCAAATAAGTGGAAAGAACCAGTGAAATGGCCATTCTCGATTTCTGAAATCGTTGTTTTATTGACTCCAGTTTTTTCTGAAACCATTTTCTGTGTATACCCCAATTTCTTTCTCGCTGACCTAATTTGTTCTCCAATTTCTTTTCTAGAAGCCATTTTTCATCGAACTCCAAAGCATTTTATTTGCTATATAGCGAACTTTATTCATAAAATATTTAAAGTTCGCTATATAGCAAACTTTATGCGTAAAAGTTTGAATTGCTTCTACATCACCACAGTTCAACGCATATAATGACTGGAACATCAATAACAATGCTTGCTGACCAGGCTTTGAAACAGGATCTCCCCCATATTAATTATTGCCGAGTGATCTACACCTAGAACCTGAGCAAGTTGATCCATACTGAGACCAAGTTTCTCAGCAGTACGCAGTACAGTTTTTTAAAGCACTACTTTGTTCTCGGATTTAAAATATGAATACTGTTGAAATTTCAGAAAATAAATTCCCATTCTCGGAAGCTGAATTGCTCGATAATCTAGATGAATATACAGCACATGCAGATGAAATTGCTGTGCTTACAGAATCTGAATATCATTATTGATATTGCAAACGCTCTACTCCATTTTTTCAAAAATAAATTAATTAAAACAAGTCTTAAACCCTTGCTATATAAGGATTGTAGGGTGTTTTGGAGTGATGAGTTTAAAAATTGGAGAAATCTATTTAGTATTTTCCCGGTTCTGCTTATCAATCTCATATTCGAATAACTTTTGATCCTCATATTGATGAGTAGCCAAAGCTTCTAATACCTGCATAAAAAGTTTATTTGCCTCAAAATATTCTTTTTTATGCTTCCAAACACTTTGATAAATTACAGATTTACGTACATCATCATTAAATTTTTGGTGGTGTTTCAAAAAGTATGCTGAAAAAAAACAGGTTGGCTTTTGATAAAATAGTGAGATGCAAATAACACTAGAAATCAAATGTCCAACCTGTCGAAGTGACAGTATAAAGAAAAATGGCTTCAAACTAAATGGTAAGCAAAACTATCAATGTAAAAACTGCAAGCGTCAGTTTATTGGGGATCATGCTCTTAGTTACCGAGGTTGTCATTCTGGTATAACAAATAAAATACTCCACCTGATGGTTAGAGGGGATGGTATAAGAGATATTGCAGAAACCGAGCGTGTCAGCATAGGTAAGGTTTTACGAACATTAAGTAAATCCACTTATAAAATTCGCCCTAAGCAAAATTATTATGAATCTATTGAGGTTGATGAGTTTTGGACTTTTGTAGGAAATAAAAAGAATAAACAATGGCTTATTTACGCATACCATAGAGAAACAGGTGAAATTGTTGCTTATGTTTGGGGTAAACGAGATCTGGCGACAGTCCAACGATTGAAGGCAAAGTTAAAGCAATTAGGTGTTCACTACACCCGAATTTCAAGTGATCACTGGGATAGTTTTGTGACTGCCTTTAAAAACTGTAAGCAAAGTATTGGTAAGTTTTTTACTGTAGGTATTGAAGGAAATAATTGTAAAATAAGGCATCGAATTAGACGTAGTTTTAGGAAAAGTTGTAATTTTTCGAAAAAGCTTGAAAACCATTTTAAAGCCTTCGACTTAACCTTCTTTTATATCAATAATGGCTTCATTTAATTTCAGCATACTTTTGGAAACACCACCTTTTATTTAAGTTAGGCTACTTGACCTAACGGGTTCATCTTATCATAGTAGATTGCTTCAAACTCTTTACTGATAAAGATTTATGGAAACTCGTAGATGAACCGTACCGGGTCAGTGTTCCACAGTTTTCATAAGATAAATAATTATAGTCGCCAATTTCAACTGAGTTCCTCTCCGGCTTTTAAATAGCGGTATACCGCTTGGCGGCTAATTCCAAATGCCTGGCCTAATGCCATTTTTGAAGGATACTGCCCTTCCTTCCATGCTTGTCGCAAAGCTTCAGCTTTATCAGGCTTCAATTTATGTACCCGGCCTTTGTACTTCCCTTGAACAGAGGCGAGTTTAATTCCTTCCTTTTGCCTTTCCAGAATGATTTCACGTTCAAATTGCGCAAAAGCACCCATCAGTTGCAGCATCAAATTATCCATCGGCGTGGATTGGGCAGTAAAAGTAATATTCTCTTTTACAAACTGGATAGCGATCCCTCTTTTGACCAGTTTATCTACTTCAGTGACCAAATCTTTTAGACTTCGTGCAAAACGATCCATGGAATGTACAATCACCCTGTCCCCTTCCCGGACATAGTTCAACATTTCTTGAAATTTCGGTCGGTCGGTATTTTTACCCGAAGCACGGTCAACAAAAATCCGGTCGACTTCAATTCCCTCAAGTTGACGCCCTGTATTTTGCTCGACCGAACTCACTCGCACATAACCTACTTTTTGGCCTTTCACTCTTTCACGCCCCAATTAGATAAAAATGAACAATTTCGTAAATTATAAATCTTAAATATCAAAGTTACATGTTATATATGGTTAAAAATCATTTAAATGTTACATAGTTTTAAGAACTTTTATATTGTTACTTTAGGGTTTACTCTAAATTTACATATTTAAATAACGAGTTTTTTCTCACTCATAAGAATTTGCAAGAATATATATACACTTATTGGCATTGAGTAATTTAAATAAAATCAATATACGTATTTGCATATATATGGAAATTCATATATAAATATATCTGAGTTTCTAATAGCAGAGTCAGTCAAAATGTTCTCAACCATAAAGATTTATCACAATCCTGAGTGTGGTACATCAAGGAATACCTTAGCTTTAATTCAAAATACAGGAATTGAACCAACCGTTATTGAATATCTAATTACCCCACCTTCGAAAGCAGAATTAATTGAACTTATTCGTAGTTCTGGTTTAACTGTTAGAGAAGCAATTCGTAAAAATGTACCTCCATATTCTGATTTAGAAATTGATCGGGAAGATTGGTCTGATGAACAGCTTTTAAACTTTATGCTTCAACATCCCATTTTGATTAACCGCCCATTTGTTGTTACTGATTTAGGTACACGTTTGTGTCGTCCTTCTGAAGTTGTTTTGGATATTCTCCCGTCACCTCAAAAAGGCGCATTTAGCAAAGAAGATGGTGAAAAAATTATTGATGAAAATGGCCAAAGAATTAAATAGCACTTTCTCATCTCTTGAATGGAAAGAATGTGAAGAAGACTTATATGGATCAAGTTAATTTTTTTAAATGCTTATCAGATGAAACACGTCTCAATATAGTGACATTAATTGTTGAAAATAAAGAACTATGTGTGTGTGATTTGACTGAAAAACTACAACTCAGTCAACCTAAAATTTCCAGGCATTTAGCCCTCTTACGTGCTTCAGGGCTACTTCAAGATCGCAGACAAGGCCAATGGGTTTACTACAGTATCAATCCAAAATTGGCCGACTGGTGTTATGAAATTTTAGATATTTTGAAGACGGTTCAATCTCAATCAAAGCCGGATGATCAACACCCCCTTTCTGTAAATAGTTATTGTGAGTAATTCAATGAAATTTTTATTTTTATGTACTGGAAATAGCTGCCGTAGCATTTTGTCTGAAGTTTTGTTTAATAGCCGAGCACCAGAAGGTTGGAAAGCCTATAGCGCTGGGAGTAAGCCTTCAGGTCAAGTTCACCCGCTAACTTTAGAATCCCTTGAAAACTTAGGATTATCTACCGAAGGTTTATGGAGTAAAACAATTAATGATTGTGAACAATATCAACCTGATGTTGTGATCACAGTATGTGATTCTGCTGCTCAAGAAGCATGTCCACTTTATTTGGGTGGAGCAATCAAGGCACATTGGGGCTTGGCTGATCCTTCACACTTAGACGTGAATAAAGAAGAAAAAATGAAAGCCTTTATGAGCACTGTTGAACATATCAATCGTCGCTTAGATGTTTTATTTAAACTTAATGTAGATAAACTATCTCGCTCAGAATTGATTGCAGCAATTAATCAAATTTCGAACGTTGAGTAAGTGAAATGTCTGAAAAACGCTTATCTTTTTTAGATCGCAACCTGACGCTATGGATTTTTATTGCCATGGCCTTAGGCATTGCCATCGGAAACTTCTTTCCTCAGGCTTCTGTCGCACTCGATAAATTAAGCATTGATTCAGTGAATATTCCAATCGCGATTGGTCTTATTCTAATGATGTATCCACCACTGGCAAAAGTGAACTATGCGACTTTGCCACAAGTGTTTAAGGATAAGAAAACCCTTACTTTATCCTTAGTACAAAACTGGCTGATCGCGCCAGTACTTATGTTTGCCCTGGCAATCATATTTTTACATAGTTATCCAGAATATATGACCGGTGTCATCCTGATTGGTCTTGCTCGATGTATTGCCATGGTTCTGGTGTGGAATGGCTTGGCCTGTGGTGATAATCAATATGTTGCAGCATTAGTTGCCTTTAACAGCATTTTCCAGATTCTATTTTTCAGTACCTATGCCTGGTTATTCCTGACCTTCCTGCCACCCTATTTTGGTGTCGCTTCGCAGGTCATTAATGTCGATTTCTGGACCATCACCCATGCTGTTCTGGTTTATCTTGGTATTCCGTTCTTATTAGGTTTCTTAACGCGATGGATTTTGGTGAAACAGAAAGGCGTGGAATGGTATGAAACCAAGTTCATTCCGAAAATCAGTCCGCTGAGTTTAATGGCTTTGCTGTTCACCATTCTGGCCATGTTTAGCCTAAAAGGCGGTGATGTCGTGAGTCTTCCGCTTGAAGTTTTACGCATCGCGATTCCTTTAACCATTTACTTCGTTTTAATGTTCTTCATCAGTTTCTTTATGAGTAAATGGATGGGCAATGACTATCCTAAGACCACAGCAATTGCATTTACCGCAGCGGGGAATAATTTTGAATTATCACTTGCAGTAGCGATTGCAACTTTTGGTATCGCGTCCCCTGTTGCTTTTACCACGATTATTGGCCCACTGGTCGAAGTTCCTGTGTTGATTGCCTTGGTGAGTGTTTCACTCTGGCTGAGAAAGAAAGTTTTTAAAGAGGCCTAACTCTATGAATCTCCCAAATGTAGATCTAAATCTTCTTGAGCAACCCACCTTTGAAAAAGTTCAAGCCAAAGAACTTGCTCATCCTCCGCGAATTTTGCTGCTGTATGGCTCTAATCGAGAACGTTCTTACAGTCGCCTTGCAGTTCTTGAAGCCGGTCGAATCCTTGAGCATTTTGGGGCGGAAATAAAAATCTTTCATCCTAAAGGGCTTCCTTTACCAGAAGATGCGGATACTGAGCATCCAAAAGTAAAAGAGTTGCATGAGCTTTTAGCATGGTCAGAAGGCATGGTCTGGTGTTCACCTGAACGCCATGGTTCTATGAGTTCCATCTTTAAATCTCAAATCGACTGGATTCCACTGGCAGGAGGGGCAATCCGTGCAACCCAAGGTAAAACTCTTGCCTTGATGCAAGTCAGTGGCGGATCACAGTCCTTTAACAGCCTGAACCAGATGCGTATTTTGGGGCGGTGGATGCGGATGATCACCATTCCAAATCAGTCTTCAGTTCCAAAAGCTTTTTTGGAGTTTGAAGAAGATGGACGAATGAAACCTTCGGCTTTCTATGACCGGATTGTGGATGTGATGGAAGAGTTATTTAAGTTCACCCTACTGACTCGTGGACAAAGCAAATACCTGACAGATCGTTATTCAGAACGTAAGGAATCAGCTGAAGAATTATCTAAACGTGTCAATCAGCGCAGTTTGTAAGCTGCCAGGTGATCTTAAATGCAAAAGAGACATTCTAAATTAATCATTCTTGGCTCAGGTCCTGCGGGTTACAGCGCTGCGGTATATGCAGCACGGGCTAATCTTAAACCCACTTTAGTTGCAGGCTTACAACTCGGTGGTCAATTAACCACGACCACTGAAGTCGATAACTGGCCGGGTGATCCAGAAGGTTTAACAGGCCCCGCACTCATGGAACGTATGCAAGCGCATGCGGAACGTTTTGGCACCGAAATCGTCTATGACCATATCAGTAAAGTGGATTTAAGCGTTCGTCCATTCGTGCTGAAAGGCGATATGGAAGAACTCACCTGTGATGCCCTGATTATTGCCACAGGTGCAACGGCACAATACTTAGGTCTTGAGTCTGAAGCCAAATTCATGGGGCAAGGTGTAAGTGCCTGTGCAACTTGTGACGGTTTCTTCTATAAGAACCAGAAGGTGATGGTTGTAGGCGGTGGTAACACTGCGGTTGAAGAGGCGCTTTACCTGTCTAATATTGCAGCTCACGTGACTTTAGTACATCGCCGAGATTCATTGCGTTCTGAAAAAATTCTACAAGACCATCTTTTTGCAAAACAGAAAGAAGGCAAAATTAGCATTCTTTGGAACAATCAAGTGGATGAAGTGTTAGGCGATAACACCGGAGTAACTGGAGTGCGTTTAAAATCCACTGTAGATGGATCAAAGCAAGATATTGAGGTACAGGGTTTATTCGTGGCAATTGGTCACAAACCAAATACTGAGATGTTTTCAGCGCAACTTGAGTTACGTGATGGCTATATTCAGATCCAAAGCGGAACAGCGGGGAATGCCACTGCTACTTCAGTGCCAGGTGTATTCGCTGCCGGTGATGTGGCTGATTCAGTTTATCGCCAAGCGATTACTTCAGCAGGCTCCGGTTGTATGGCTGCATTAGATGCTGAAAAATATCTTGATAGTTTAAGTTGATTTTGATGTTGTCATAAAAATATAGTGAATATTGTAAAAGCCCAGTCTTCAGGATTGGGTTTTTATATTAAAGAAAAAATAAAAGGGGACAAGGCTTTGAATCAGAAACAGACGGAAACTGATGTCATCATTATCGGTGGTGGACAGGCAGCTTTATCTACAGCTTATTTTTTAAAGCGAAAAAAAATACCATTTATTATTTTAGATGATCAAAATCAAGCAGGTGGAGCCTGGTTACATGCTTGGAATTCTTTGCGTCTGTTTTCACCGAATAGCTGGAGTTCCTTACCAGGTTGGGTTATGCCGAATACAGAACAAACGTATCCGACCAAGAAAGAAGTTATTGAATACTTGCAGCAATATGAGCAGCGTTACCACTTTCCGATTATTCGTCCTGTATATGTTGATCACGTCAAAAGCGAAGGAGAAGTATTGAGTGTGCATGCAGGTGAACAGACATGGAGAGCCAAGGCTGTAATCAGTGCAACGGGCACCTGGAGTCATCCTTATATCCCATCTTACCCTGGCCAAGAAAATTTCAAAGGTCTGCAATTACACTCCGCCCATTATCAAAATGCAGAACTTTTTAAAGATAAGCACGTCATGATAGTCGGTGGTGGAAATTCTGGAGCACAAATTTTGGCTGAAGTTTCCCAAGTGGCAGACACTCTTTGGATCACGCCAACACCTCCTCAATTTTTAGCAGATGATGTTGATGGCCGTGTACTGTTTTTACGTGCGACAGAGCGTTTAAAGGCACAATTAGAAGGCCGTACAATAGATCAGCCTGTTGGCGGTCTGGGTGATATTGTCATGATTGATTCAGTCAAAGATGCACGTGCACGAGGCGTTTTACATAGTGAGCGCCCATTTTCGGTTTTTACGGAAAATGGCGTGATTTGGGAAGATGGATCTTTTCAACAGGTTGATGCAGTGATTTGGTGTACTGGATTTAAAGCGACTTTAGACCATTTAAAGCCACTTGGAATAGTAGAGGAAAATAATACGATACTGGTTGAAGGAAGCAGATCAGTCAAACAATCTAACCTATGGTTAGTAGGATATGGTGAATGGACCGGACCTGGTTCAGCGACACTGGTGGGTGTTTCAAGGGCAGCGAGAGCCACAGTGGATGAAATCGTTGCTTATCTACACGAAGTTGATACTAAAAATTCTTTAGAAAAATAAGCTATCTACTCCCTTAGATGATTTTAAAGCCAATTCTTTTACTTTCATGCTTCAGCTATATCAGGTGAGTTAAAGTAATTCCATTTTCATAATTTTAGTCGCCCTACCTAATTATAAATACCAAGCCTTGAATAGATAAAAAATCTATTCAAGGCTTTAGTGTCATCTCAATAAAAGTACAGGTTTTATTGAGCTTGACAACAATTTGGTCGTCGTACTCCCAATAAAAAACTGGCGTATCTTTGAGTGACCATATGCACCAACCACCATCATATCAATAGCGTTTTTCTCTTGGTAATCTAATATTGATTTATCGACATCACCTTCAAGTACGATATCAATTACATTAAAACCATTATTTGCAAGCAGCTCTTTTGCCCAAGTAACTTGAGATGTCATATCACTATTTGGCTTACCAACATATACCACATGAGCTGTCAGGGTTTTTAATAAAGGACTATTTGCAATTTTGTCTACACAAATACGTGCAGTAGGACTTCCATCAAAAGCAATTAAAAAAGACTTAGGTGGACTAAAGGGTGCAGATGTTATTAATACGGGTTTATGAAGGGCACGAACAACATTTTCAATATGGGTTCCAACTTTACTGGAATCATGCTCGGTTTCAGTTCCATGCTTCCCCATAATAAGAACTCGAATGTCTTCTTCCATTCCCATAATTGTTTCTAAAAGACTGCCATGGCGTTGAAAACTTTGAGCATCAATAGAGAACTTCTCCAATAGATAATTCTTTGCTTCCCGAAGAAGAATCTGACCATGCTCTAGCTCAATTTTCCCCTTACGTTCTTCGAGTTCAACTAACTCGTTTAGCAAGGTTTCTCGACTTCCTAGACCAATTGCGCCACTTAAATCTTGTGGGGCTTTCGCTTTTGGCTTATCAATGACATGCAATAGTTTAATAGGTGAACTAAGTTTATCGCTAAACCAAGCTGCATAATCACACACAGTATTTGTTACTAATGATCCATCAATACATGCAATAATTTTTGACATTTTTCATCCCTCTTAGTGGCTATTTAAGCGATCTAAAGCATCTGGTTTGTCGTGGATACCAAACTTATCAACTAATGTTTTACTAGCTTCATTCATTCCAATAAGTTCGACTTCTGTGCCTTCACGTCTAAACTTAATGACCACTTTATCTACGGCAGCGACCGCAGACACATCCCAGAAGTGAGCCTGACTAACATCAATCACAACTTTTGAAAGTGCTTCTTTGAAATCAAATGCAGAAGTAAATTTATCTGCTGAGCTGAAGAACACTTGACCTGTTACCGTATAAATACGGGTATTTTCAGGTTCATTAAATTCGGACTGAATTGCCATGTAGCGTTCAATTTTATTGGCAAAAAATAATGCAGAAAGAAGTACACCGACTAATACGCCATAAGCCAAGTTATGTGTTGCAACGACCACGACGACTGTAACGATCATCACGATATTGCTAGAAACTGGATATTGGCGAATATTTCGTAATGAATCCCAGTTAAATGTTCCGATTGCTACCATGATCATGACCGCAACCAGTGCAGCCATTGGAATGACTTTGAGCCAGTCACTGATAAACACCACCATAATTAACAGGAAGACCCCAGCACTAAATGATGATAAACGGGTACGTCCACCAGATTTCACATTAATAATGGATTGACCAATCATGGCACAGCCTGCCATTCCGCCTAAGAAGCCAGAAGCGACATTGGCAACACCTTGTCCTTTACACTCACGGTTTTTATCACTATTGGTATCGGTTAAATCATCCACAATTGTTGCGGTCATCATAGATTCAAGCAAACCGACGGCTGCTAATCCCAGTGAATAAGGCAAAATAATAGCTAAAGTTTCAAGATTTAAAGGAATATCAGGAAGTAAGAAAATTGGTAGCGTATCTGGTAATTGCCCCATATCGCCTACGGTTCTTACATCTAAACCAATGAACAAGGCAAAGAGCGTAAGGAGGACAATACAAATGAGAGGAGAGGGTAAAAGCTTCCCTATCACTGGGATATAAGGGAATAGATAAATAATAGCTAAACCTCCAACTGTCATCGCATAGACATGCCATGTCACATTGGTGAGTTCAGGCAATTGAGCCATAAAAATTAGAATAGCTAAGGCATTCACAAAGCCAATCACGACTGACTTTGATACAAACCGCATCAGAGCACCTAATTTTAGATAACCTGCTAGGATTTGAATAAATCCTGTCAAAATTGTGGCTGCTAATAAGTATTGCAGACCATGCTCTTTAACCAGTGTGACCATTAATAAAGCCATTGCACCAGTTGCAGCAGAAATCATACCAGGGCGACCACCTACGAAAGCAATCACGACTGCAATACAGAATGAAGCATATAGCCCGACTTTAGGGTCGACACCTGCAATGATGGAGAAGGCAATTGCTTCAGGAATTAGAGCCAAAGCAACAACAATACCCGCAAGAACATCCCCGCGAATATTGGAGAACCATTGTTCTCGAATAGTGGATAACATGAAAATAGCCTATTTTTTTAAATTTTAGGAAAGGCTAGTGATGTGATATATGACACACAAGCTACTACACCACATCACTAGACAGTGATGAGTTATTTACTGAATTAAGAGGTAAATAAACTTATGGTGGCGTAAGTGTCATATTAAGAAAGATATCTATTTTGGAGGATTTCGGGGGCAATGATAGCAGCTAGGTCCTTTTATATCCACCCTAGCCGCAATTTGAAAGAAAATATAGGACACTTCTGCAAATAAAAATTTGAGTCAATGATGTTCCCTTGAAGAAATGGATTTGAACAACCATCAAAAATAGCAGTTAAAGACAGCTACTTTTATTTTGTACATGCTTATTTTATTGGGATTGCGCTTAAGTGATATAAATTTTACAAAGGGTAGATAAAAATTGATACTTTTTCTTAGATCAACACTTTAGTGTAACTTTAGAGCATGGTCTAAAGTAACGAAATGAATATTCTGCTCCCGATAGAAACAACCGTACTAAGGGAGAGATTTTTTTGATGTGCCGGTGCCGACCCTTACCAGAAGGCACTGTTGCAAATAACCACGAATAGTAAGCTGAATACTCTTTTAGCTAAAGGTGCAGCATATGAATCCCTTCCATAAAATTTAGGCTTGTATACCCAGAAAAAGGGGCACTGTTGCAAATAGTGATTTGAGGGCACTGTTGCATGCACAGGCTGAACAGATTTGGATTTCCATGCAGTCTGGTTGCCTGGTGATTGAAGATAATGGCCAGCAACTTACAGCAGAAGATATTCAACATTTAGGACAACGCTTCTGGCGCAAATCTGCTCAGCAGCATGGCCATGGTTTAGGACTGCCATTAACTGCTAACCTGTTAAAACAATATGGCTATCAGCTCTCTTTCAATGCCCGTCGACCCTATGGTGGGCTCAGCATTGAAATAAAGTACAGCGTGTCTAAGCGTGACATGCAAGCTTAGGGATATCCAGCCATACGGCTGTTGGAAAATACCGGGTCAGATACTCCTTTAAATATTGAATGGTATCCATCGCAATCGTTTGATCCTGGTGGTCATCAGCATGGTTAAATGCCACAGCATAAAGCGTGACTTCACGTTGTTTGAGTAGCTCCAGACGGCACTGTTGCAAATAGTGATTTGAGTCGATGATGTTCCCTTTAAAAAGTGCTTAGAGACCGAAAACCCTGTTGATTAGACACACTTCACCCTGAGGCTGACCATAATAAAATGACGATGCTTGTCCTTTACGTAGTGCACGCATGACTTCAATACCTTTAATTGTGGCATAAGCAGTCTTCATAGATTTGAATCCTAATGTGGCCCTGATGATTCGCTTTAACTTACCATGATCACATTCAATGACATTATTTTTATACTTAATCTGCCTGTGCTCAATATCTACTGGACATTTTCCTTCTCGCTTTAATCGTGATAAAGCATGGCCATAGGTCGCTGCTTTATCTGTATTGATGACCCGTGGAATTTGCCATTTTTTCACCGTATTGAAGATCTTTCCTAGAAAACTATAGGCTGATTTACTGTTCCGTCTAGCGGAAAGGTAAAAGTCAATCGTATGACCCCATTGATCAACTGCACGATACAGGTAAGTCCATCGCCCCTTCACTTTGATATAAGTCTCATCCATATGCCATGAATGTAAATCTGTAGGATTACGCCAATACCAGCGTAACCGTTTTTCCATTTCTGGAGCATAACGCTGAACCCAACGATAAATTGTACTGTGATCCACATTTATGCCTCGTTCAGCGAGCATTTCTTGAAGTTCACGATAGCTGATGCCATATTTACAATACCAACGAACAGCCCAAAGAATGATTTCACCTTGAAAGTGCCGACCGTGGAAGGGATTCATCTGCTGTATCTCGAAATAAATAAGATATTTAGCTTATCATGTCAGCCTATTTGCAACAGTGCC
>NZ_JCAKNB010000021.1:0-15810 GCF_059515905.1 Acinetobacter sp. FY731
GGCACTGTTGCAAATAGGCTGACATGATAAGCTAAATATCTTATTTATTTCGAGATACAGCAGATGAATCCCTTCCACGGTCGGCACTTTCAAGGTGAAATCATTCTTTGGGCTGTTCGTTGGTATTGTAAATATGGCATCAGCTATCGTGAACTTCAAGAAATGCTCGCTGAACGAGGCATAAATGTGGATCACAGTACAATTTATCGTTGGGTTCAGCGTTATGCTCCAGAAATGGAAAAACGGTTACGCTGGTATTGGCGTAATCCTACAGATTTACATTCATGGCATATGGATGAGACTTATATCAAAGTGAAGGGGCGATGGACTTACCTGTATCGTGCAGTTGATCAATGGGGTCATACGATTGACTTTTACCTTTCCGCTAGACGGAACAGTAAATCAGCCTATAGTTTTCTAGGAAAGATCTTCAATACGGTGAAAAAATGGCAAATTCCACGGGTCATCAATACAGATAAAGCAGCGACCTATGGCCATGCTTTATCACGATTAAAGCGAGAAGGAAAATGTCCAGTAGATATTGAGCACAGGCAGATTAAGTATAAAAATAATGTCATTGAATGTGATCATGGTAAGTTAAAGCGAATCATCAGGGCCACATTAGGATTCAAATCTATGAAGACTGCTTATGCCACAATTAAAGGTATTGAAGTCATGCGTGCACTACGTAGAAATCTGAATCCTGTGCTTGACTTGGAAGTGTCTGTATAGGACATTTCTATTTGGTTATTAGGTAGGACATTTCTACTTGGGAATAACAACACTTGTATATTAATTGAAATATCAACTACTTAATAAAACAAGAAAAATCCCAAAATGCCCAAAAAGCCGATTTTGAAACAATTCGGCTTTTTTATGAGTGGTTTTGATACTTCTCGCCAATAAAATTGATCAAAAATACATCAAAATAGATAAATACATAATCTTTATATGGGTTTAACATCGAAAATCATCCACAATTTCTGCGGATAAAACAGGGACAGTTTTTAGCCGGTCTTGTACGCATATGCTCACAACAATTCCGGCCCTTTGCGGCTGTCCAGGCTCCTGAAATTTTTTTATGATGGATTCATCAGGAACAGGAAGTTCTACACAATAATAAGAACAACGATACGCACAAGGACTGTAAGGTACGACAGGAGTTATACCGAGCGAACCCATACGAAAAACCCCGGCAGGATGCCGGGGTTTTTTATTGCCTATCATTTCTCATTTGCAAAACAAGCATAATCCTCCTAAAATATAGACTATAATCTATATTTTGGTTGTGGTATGTGGACAGTCATTACGACAGATCTATTTAATCAGTGGCTTGAACAGCAAGATGAATCTACACAAGAGAAGGTCCTAGCTGCCCTGGTCGTTCTACAGCAGCAGGGACCGAGTTTAGGCCGCCCTTTAGTAGATACTGTGTATGAGTCTAAATTTACCAATATGAAAGAACTGCGCGTTCAACACCGCGGTAGACCCTTAAGAGCTTTCTTCGCATTTGATCCCTTACGACAGGCTATTGTTCTATGTATTGCTGATAAAGGCGGTAAAAAGCGTTTTTATAAAGACATGCTGGATATTGCAGATGAACAATACCAACTTCATCTCACCACCCTAGGAGATAAATCTAATGGCTAAGACTCTGCAAGAATTGTTAGCTAGCCGCTCTCCAGAGAGCCAAGCCCGTATTCAAAAAATGGCAGATGAATTACTGCTAGAAAATCAGCTTCATCTTATTCGTGAAGAACTCGAAATTTCTCAAAAAGAGCTTGCTGAAACTTTGGGAATAAAACAACCATCGCTTTCAGCAATAGAAAATCGTGGCAATGATCTTAAGATTTCAACCATGAAAAAGTATGTTGAGGCAATGGGAGGGAAGCTCCGTATTGATGTAGAGCTTCCAACAGGAAAACATATAGGATTCAATGTTTAACAATAAAAATGGGAGCTAAAGGCTCCCATTTTTAGATTCGTATAACGCGTATTACGTTAATTTTAGGAAAATTTAAGAATAAAAATTTGAAAGAACCAGTTCATTCACAATTAAGATCATAACAATATATAACTAATTTTTACGTCAATATATTTTCTAGTTCTCTTTTATATTCCAAATATTCACTATTATTAGATTCTATGCTGAGTACAAAATTTACTTTACCTAATAACGAATAAATATAATTCGGATCTTTAATTCGTTTTTTAGAAACGTGCGAAACAATTCCAAATTTTCTTATGTAGTACAAATCTTTAGATAGTTCTCTTTTATATTTTTTGGGAACAAAAAGCATGCTATTTTTAATCTGTATACCTGTAATAATATTTTGATTAGCATTTATTTTTAATTTAGTTTTTTTACTATTTACCTTAAAGCCATATTTCTTGATCAAATGGATAACAAAATTTTTAAAATTTAAGGTAACTTCTGCTCCAGAAAAAACCATATCATCTGCGTATCTAGAATAAATTATATTGTTCTGAGTGGCATAATTTAATAGTCTTTTATCCAAAGCAAAAAAAACTAAATTTGATAAAGCTGGGCTTGTAGGAGCACCTTGACCTAGACAGTCTTGATAGCAACATAATTTTGCTAAATAAAAAGAAATTTTCTTAGAATAACCTAACTTATTGAAATAATTAACTATCCAAGATAAAGGAATTGATGGAAAAAAATTCTTAATATCTAATTGTAGAAAAACATTAGAATTCTTATGAAGATTTGCATTAGACTTAATTGATCTTTTTTTCACAAATCCATGAGCTGATTTATGTATATAGCCTTGTTTTAATATATTTTTATAAATCCATGTTTGAACTAATTTTAAAGATTTAAATGGAGTTGTAATAGTTCTATTTTTACCGTTTTTTTGGGCTATTTCGAAGGATCTATAAAACTTTTCAGAGCAAAATATCATAGAATACAATGTTGGTACATTGATACCGACTAACTTAGATAAATGTTCTATCTCAAATATAACAGGAACATTATTCTTACTAAGATTTTGGATAATATCTCTATATTCTTCAATATATTCATCTTTAATACCAATATCTTCGAAATACTCGACCCATTGATGAATAATTTTACTATTTGTCATATTAGACCTGTAAGGATTACCTTAAATTACTTGCTTTGTAAGAAAAGAAGTTTCTTTTGATTACGATCAAAAGAAATCTTATTTTCTTACCTCGAATCAGCGGTAGCTGTTCGGCCCTTACTATTCAATTTTTTCATTGAATAGTAAGGTCAAGGTCAAAGACCCGTAAACGTTAGAAGCGACTCGCTCCAAAATACTAATCCTTACAGGTTTTTGAATTATAAGCCATAGATATTTAAAGTAAACTTCTTTTAGGAATATAAAAATCACTAGGAAGTATCTTCTTTTCTGATAAAAAATTTTTAGGAATTTTATTTTTATTTTTCTTCTCATGATCTATCAATAGAAGAATATACTCGATACCTTTATCTAAAAGACGAACAAATAGCCCATCCACTTCTATATATTTTTCTTTCTCGAGTTCAAAAATCAAATTAAAAAAGATGTTAGAAGCAACTCCTATCCTCTTATTTGCTGTATAAGCCTGCAAAGTGTGATTAGATGCCGTTAATAAAATTTTTAGTAATTCATTTTTTAATTGGACATTCTTCATCATCATGCATCATCCATAGCTCTGTGTAATAGGACATCACGTACTGTATAATTAGAGTAATATTTCCACCAAAAAATAGGAAATACATTGTTAGGAGTATTTTTACTTTCTATAGATAAAGCAACTTGTAATTCCCCATATCCAAGGCTAGGAAGTGCTCTATAATTATGGGATTGCGATAATTTTCCCTCTATTGTTCTCATCATATCTTTTTTATTTTCTACCTGATTTTGATCATATATTTTTTCTAAAATATTATCTAAAACAACATAACTACATGAAAAATCTATATTATTATTTTTTACATTTTCATCACCAGTCTTACTAGAAATTAAAACTTTAACTAGTACATTAGGTATAGGTAAGTTAGATTCACTAAATAACTCTTTAATTCTCTTAACTCTATTAATTACTGTTTCGCCAGTACCAACAAAATTATCCACTAATATGATAGTGATACTTTGATCTCCCTTAGTTTTTCTAAACTCCTTATAAGCTTTTGGAGTTTGATCATAACGGTTAACAGATCTATATCCTGTCCATTCTAACTTTGATAACTCACCTTTTAAGTCATAAAGTACGCTTTGCCCACTATCAGCTGTTGAATCTGCTGACATAGCAGTAATAAAAGTTAATTCTGGTTCAACTCCACAGGTGGCAATATCTAGTGCTAAATTACTTATACCGTCATTATATTCCTGAATAGTTATATGCCTAAGATTGTCTAAAATATCAATAATTAGTTGAGCTTGTTCCTCAGTTTCACAATCTTCAAATAACAGTGTACCTAAAGCAGTCGTTTTAGGCTTTAACCAAGGATACTTAAATGCTAATTGAAAAATTTTTTCAAAAGCTTTCTTTGGCATATTGCCCATTTACGAAATTTTCCGCCTATTTTTTAGTATCTTATAATATATTAGACTCTTATATTACAACCTAGAAATTTTCTACATATTTTTTAATACCTTATATCTAAAAAATTTTATATTTAACATAAAATCTCTTATGCGAATCCAAAATGTAAGCCCAAAATAGAAATGTCCGGTTTCTCCAAAGTAAAAATGTCCGCTTTTAGAATATGCACTTTTGCAATTTCCTTAGCGGACGGTTTGATATGTTGGTGTCTATGTCGGATAAAGAACTTAAACGATTGTCGGTCTTGCAGGAAATCTGTGATCAACGCATAACTCAATCCAAGGCTGCTCAGCTACTTCATATCTCAGAACGTCAGATCAGACGCTTACTGCAGAAATACAAAGCTCAAGGTCCCGCTGCATTAGCCCATGCCGGTCGTGGCCAAATCAGCAATTCCAAACTTCCTGAAGAAGTCAGACTCAAGTGCCTTAATATTGTTTCTGACCAACTCCATGGTTTTGGACCCACTTTAGCGCATGAAAAGCTCACCACCGTACATGGATTCGATCTTTCAGTGGAAACCCTGCGTTCTTGGATGATTGCAGCTGACTTATGGATTCCTCGATCCAAGCGCCTGAAACGCCCATATCAGCCTCGTTACAACCGGGATTGCTTTGGTGAGCTGATCCAGATCGACGGTTCACACCATGACTGGTTTGAAGGACGAGCACCTAAATGCTGTCTACTGGTGTTTATCGATGATGCGACAGGAAAATTGCAGCATTTACGCTTCTGTGCGTCAGAGTCAGCCTTTGACTATATGATTTCGACACGTTTGTATGTTGAACAGCATGGTAAGCCATTGGCATTTTACAGTGACAAACATTCAGTTTTTAGGGTGAATCAAAGCAGTAAGAAAGACACCAAGATTACCCAATTTGGACGTGTCCTGAGCACTCTCAATATCGATATCATTTTCGCTAACTCCCCTCAAGCCAAAGGCCGTGTAGAACGCGCCAATAGAACGCTTCAGGACCGTCTGATCAAAGAGATGCGTCTGGAAGGCATCAGTTCGATTGCAGATGCCAATAAGTGGTTGCCCTGCTTTATTGAGCAATTTAATCGTAAATTTGCCAAGATGGCCTTTAATCCTAAGGATCTACACCGGACTGTCACTGAAACAGCTGAAGAATTAGATGATATTTTTACCTGGCGTGAACCTCGCAGAGTTACAAACAGCCTGACGATTACATATGATAAATGCGTATATCTCCTGGAGAATACAGAAGAAAATCAGAGGCTGATCGGCAAGTATATTGAGTTTCTGGAATACCCGGATGGTACAGTTGCAATTGAATATCAGGGAAGAAAAATCAATTACAGCATCTTCGATAAATTAAGTCAGCTGAACCAGCGAGAGATTGTTGAGAATAAACGGTTAGGTGCCGTTCTCAGTCATATTCAACAACAGCACGAAGAATTAGAACAACAAAACAAACGTAATCGTTCTCAAAAGATGCCAAGCAGACGTGCACAGAAAACAGTAATCAAAGAACGAAATCTGAATCCTGTGCTTGACTTGGAAGTGTCTGTATAGGACATTTCTATTTGGTTATTAGGTAGGACATTTCTACTTGGGAATAACACAAAATGTTAGAACCCATTTAAAGTGTCTATATTCTCACCAATAAAAATGTCTGGTTTATGATGGTTTTTATCAGCATGGACTGGATATAAAATATAGATGCTGATCACTATGTCTGATAAAGAAATTCAACGTCTTGCAGTTCTGCAAGACGTTAGAGATCATCGTATTACCCAGGTCCGTGCTGCTGAAATCCTGAATCTTTCCACCCGTCAAATTACCCGGTTATTGCAGAAGCTCAATCAAGATGGTGTCTCAGGTATGGCACATGCCAGTCGTGGTCAACCGGGTCATCGTCGCCATGACGTCCTGTTAAAATCAAAGTGCCTTTCCATTATTTCTGACCAACTGCATGGTTTCGGACCCACTTTAGCGTATGAAAAGCTCACCACCATGCGTGGATTCGATTTTTCAGTAGAAACCCTACGTTTCATGATTGCGGCTGACTTGCAGATTTCACGATCCAAATGCCTGAAACGCCCATATCAGCTACGCTATAATAGTGAGTGCTTTTTTGAGCTAATTCGTATCATGACTGCTTTGAAGGTCAAACCGCTAAATGCTGCTGCTAAATTTCTAAGATAGTGGGAACCCCTCCACCCTGACTATTGTCATATTGATCTTAAGGAGAGACGTGGTGATACAGTTTTGATATAAAATTTTAGTTTTGCAACGACAAGATGAATTTTTCAATCATTTGTCTTTCTGATTCAGGTAATGCTTGAATAGATTTTGTAATTGGATCGCTACTTAAATGAGTATATTGATCTACACATCCTAATAAATAATCAGCAGATATATTCAGTACAACAACTAACTTATAAAAATTTTCTAACGATGGTTTACGAGAACCAGCCTCAAAATGTGCAATTGATGTAGATGGTATGCCTGATTTTTCCGCCAATTCATGCTGTGTCATTTTTCTCATTTTTCTGATTTCTTTTAGTCTTAGACAAAACAAATCAACATCCATTTCAAGCATCATAATAAAACACCATAATTCGACAATAATAACTTGACTAAATAGGCAAGTTTACATATAAATATTAGTAGTATTTTATTGTCTATTTCGACAAAAAACATCTTTTTAAAATCAAGGAGGGAAATTAGATGATCAATATTGTATGTGCATGAGTGACCTATCTAGACAATAGGACACCCATGCTTTTCATTCCAAACTAAGGAAATGAAAGATTGTAAAATTTCGACGTTTTACCTTTGCATTCTTTCATAACAAATAATTTAAGTAAATTTTTCTTTTAAGAAAAATCTATTCACTTAAAGGCTCGATTATGAATAATTCCTCTCATGTAGTTCTTAAATCAATTAGATCTGAAATCCGCAATCTTAATGTACGGACCATTTCAAAAATAGTTGCTTCTAAAATTATCGAAACTACGGCCCTGCAATTACTATTTGAACCAGGCTTTTGCAAACAGCTTAACGTTGCACGCCATCTCACGACATATGAAGCTGTTGCATATTTTGTTGATAATCAATTTTTTGAAGAATATGGATTTCAGCAAGTATCTTTAATTAGTTTACAGAATATATATGATCAATTTTTAACCAATTTCTATGATCATCTGACGAACACGCCTTATTATCATATGTGATAGATGGCTCTTAACCTTAATTAAGTCCTCACATAAAAATGAGTGCGGACTTAATTCATGGCTATAAATTGTGTTCTATAGCAACGCAAGTTGCTAAAAAATGGAAAACTTGGCAAAACTTAAACTCAGTATTACAAATATCTGCAAAAAAACCATCACTTTAATTCTTTTTATTGGTTTTATTCCACGTTACTTACCGGGAGAACAACCATTGTATTTTTGACATCTTTTATGGTGTTTTTTGATCAATAAATTGTTTAGCCATATTGCTGAAAAGGGAAACAAAAAAACTCTGATTGCGGAACAACCCATAGTTGGTAAAGTTTTCTATTCAGAAAACTTTTCAATTTACTCAATGAAGACCATAAAAAAACGTGGACCCTAAATCCGTCCTGTTCATGGGACTGATAGAACAAATTTTAAAATACTTTTTTTCAGGTAATGTGAAAAAGAAATATTTCTTATATTGAAGGCATACTCATGAATCCACTTTCACAACCTATAAATAGATCTAGACTTTTAGCTAAAACTTCATGGAAAGCGGCTCAGCAGCTTGGGCTAAAACCAGAACAATTTGTAAGAATTCTGCATCTTGAATGCGTTGATATGGTTTTATCTGATTCAAGTCTAATGCTAGATCCTAACTCTAAACAAGTAGAAATAGCATTAATCCTCATTCGGATTTACAAGGCTCTATATCATCTGAATGGTGGTGATATCAAGTGGATGCACCATTTTCTCAACTCGCCCAATCTATTGACTGGAGGAATTCCTATAGAACAACTGGAAAGTATGAGTGGGCTGCTTTCCGTACTCAATACTGTAGAATCTCTTCAGTATAAGGTTTAGATACCTCAATTCCTATAAAGCTAGCGGTCCATAAAAATATCTTCAGGAGGTACTTTTGAACAAAAAAATTATAGCTATAAAGTGATGTGATCCGAAGAAACACTCAAATATGTGGGTTATTACCTTGAGCAGCCTTCCCTTTTATATGTCGAAGCAGATCTAATGGAGGCATTAAAAGGAATTACAAAAGTCGTGAATACGTATAATTCTAAAGCTTCAAAGTTTCCTTAAGAAGCAGCTTTATTGCAGGATCTAAATCTTTCTAATACACATTCGGAGCTACTTGGTATGCAGCTACTCAAGCCCCGAGAAAACAAATTTTTGCGAGTCGTTCCTTTGGTCAAAGGATTTACCATATGGACGCTCTGAAAGAAGCAATGGCGTTCTATGTACAAGATGCGGTATCTCGGCTAAGAGGTGAAAGATTGTTGTGTGGTTACATGATTGGTTTCGTACAATCCAGTTAATACAGATAAATATTTCCATATTACAGTAAGTCTGCAGCGCTCACTTTGCCAGAGCCAACCGACAATGTATTAACGCTGTGCAAGATCGCCACTGAGATGATAGATGACTTATATCAGAAAGATATTGGCTTCAAGAAGTGTGGCGTGATACTGACTTGTCTTGAGCCTAAAGCCAAGCATACTTATGATTTGTTCACAGATATGAAGCGGGTTGGTTTAGACAATATCTTCATGGATTATGGTAGGTTCGGCAAAGCCAAGCTTTCACTCGGTACAAGTATGTTACCGAACAGAGCCTGGAATATGTCTAGAATTAAGCTGACACAGAATTATTTCAGTTGGGATCAATTGCTTTGTGTGAAGCAATTTTTATTGATTACTTCACACCATAATTTATTTTTTCTTCTTGAAAAACTCTTTTAAAGTTTCCTCAGTAATACCCACAAAATTGTTTATTTTTAGAAAGTCTAGTATTTCTCCGGTTGTTGCACCAAGACCAAAGAGTTGAAGTAAAGTTTTCTTATGCTGAGTAAGCAATTGATTCCGTGTAATGGTCTTTTCATTCAATTCTTTTATATAACAAAGAAGAATGTTTTCAAAGTTTTTAGAATCATTTTTGCTATATATTTTTTGATTCTTCTCAACAAGTTTTGAATGCTTTTCTTCTTTTTGAACTTTATCTTCAAAAGAATTATCTGTTGAAAATTTAAGACTTTTGTCATCCTGATTTTCACTATCGAATTTTAAAATACTCTGATCTTGCATTAAATTTTTTTCCTGAAAATAAATTTACAAGATCATTATTCGAAATATCTACTTTGAGAAAAATGGCAAAATATGACCCTTTTTTGATTTTTAAATTACTGAAAAATGTAACTTTTTGTGCTAAGAAAAAAAAGAAAAAACAAGTATGATTTTCATAATCTTCAGCTCATTCATTCACCGCTAAAAATATACAGGATGGGACGATGTATATCACATCGTCCAGATTCACAAATCTCGAGCTCGCTCCGCTCGGTCTCAATTTGCATACAGTAGAAAAAATGAAAGACAAAGCATTAAGAAAAAAACAAATCATTATTCGCATTACAGAAGATGAATATCAACAGATGAAGAATGCCTATGAGACGTTGCATATGAGTCAATCGGACTATATACGCTTGAAAATTTTCACTGATGCTCAACCCAAGTTTTTAGATCAACGAAACATTCATGCTGTGAGAGTCCTCGGAATTATGCTGACAAAAATTTTGGAAAAACTCAAAGATACACGACTCATTTTGAATGAATTAGAGGAAATAGAACAGCTCATCACTGAGATCAAAATGACTGTACGTAAACTCAATGATAGATTGGATAAAGTATGATTATTAAAGTCATTCCGAATATGATCGGGTCTTCAGTAGAAGAACGGGTGACTGGATTATCGGATTATATTCACCATCCGAAGCAGACACGTGCTCACCATTTGTCTGAATATATTCATCAGCTTCATCCTGGTTTTGATGAAAATTTACTCTCTGAAAAATGTGTCTATTCAAACTCGAGAAATTTTTTAGATGATGATCCTCACTATCAAAAAATAGAAATGTCACAAACGGCCAGTTTGAACTCTCGTGTGATTGACCCAATCGTACATATGGTCGGAAGTTTTAAAAAACTTGAAGTTCCAACCACTGAACAATTAGAAGAACAAATTGATATTTTGGTGAAGCATCTGGGTGCAGAAGAACTGCAAATGCAATATGCAATGCATATAGATACAGACAACGTGCACTTTCATTTAATCGTCAATAAAGTTCATCCCTACAAAAAAAATAAACACAGTGAAAATGAAGCTATCGATTTAGGAGGTGGTTGGATTTATAATGCTGTACATCGAGCTGCTGCAGAAATTGAAGCCAAACAGGGCTGGGAACCAGAGCCTAATCCAATGTTTATCTATAAGCATGACACGGGACAATGTGAAAAAAATCCAGATTATTTACCTCAGCCTGATGCTGAAAAAATTTATTCAAAAATTAGAGATCAAGAATATCGACATCAACAAAAAAGTCGAATAAGTAGTGAAATCGCAGAGTCAACAAACTATCAATACGATATTGAACGTGATATTCAGCAGGTAATGAGCAGTGCTAAAAACTGGCAAGACTGGCACCAACGATTAGCCAAAATTGGAATTTTGTATGAAAAAAAACGCAGTGGTAGTATTTTTAAAATTCAGACAAATGAAAAACGAACACTCACCTTTAAAGCCTCTTTATTTTGTAATAAACAAGTCACTCTAAAAAGCTTAGAAAAACAATGGGGGGATTTTACTCATCATGATGTCGATCACAAAATAATTCCTCTGATCAAATTAAGCAATACTGTTCAGCACGTGCAATTAGCAAAAGCAACGCTACATTCTTACCATTTATTTAAAAATGAAGATTTTCTAGTTAAAGATCTTCATGACGTTTATCTAAAACTAAAAGTAGAAAAAGATTCAATCAGTAAAAATCGTAAAAATGAATATCAAGAAATTGTATTTGAAAATGAAATTTATAAGCACAATAAAAATTATTTTTTAAAACAATGGCAGCAGAAATTTCCAGAGCAATCATCTGATGTCATTTCTACTCTGCTGCATTACCAGCACTATGCTGATCAAATAAATTCAAGAGTATTACAAAGAGAAGAATATAACGATCAACATAAAAGCTTGAGTAAAGAGACATCTGAAGCACTACAAAAAAACTTTTCACTTTCTCCAAATTTTGATTCCTCGAAAATAACGTCTTACGCAGATTTTTTAAAACTTTTTCCCCTCTCACATCACTTGCTTATGCAACAACAATTTTTATTTGATCAGCGTCAATCTAAAAATTTTATTTGCCAAGATAACCCTAAGATTGAAAAAGCAAAAATCCTCTTTGATCAGAATGAACCGATAGCCATTCAAAATAGATATGGGATCCTAGTGTTCAGTAATTATTCCGTGACCCGACTACAACAATGTATAAAAGCACTTGATTCTAAAAAGAAAGGAACGCTCAGGGGTACGTCGGAATTTAAAGAATTGTTCCACGCCACTGTAAAAGATCTCAAAGAAAAAGAACAGATTATCGACACAAACCATGAGAGAGTATTACCAAGTTTCGAACGTCTTTCTCAAAACAATATCGAGTCGTGTTTTACTGAACTCTTTAAAAAATTTAGATCCACGCACACAAATCAAAGTACAGCCATTATTAAAACTTGTTTGCTCTTAAATTGTTGCGGTTTACCAATGGAGTCACTGCAATCAACATTAAAAAAATGTGTTGATGAAAAGAAATTGCCTGATATTAATAAGCAAGATCAGGATCTCCTCATGCTTAGGATCCAAAATCTGATTTATACTCAGCATAAAGAACTAAATAAGCAATATTTCAATTCATCTGAGATTGAACAATGTTGGCAACTTTATTTTAATCTACATATTTCTCCACTCAAGCAGCCAAAAGAACAGAAGCACAACTCTCAGTCTTCATCTTCAACACTAGAATTAGAGCTCGTGCCTAAGGTTGAGAAAAAAAGAACAATCAAACTTCCTGAAAATTTAGCTGAATCTGAGTTTGAGCAAATGCTGCAATACTTTGAATACACTCGAAGACTCAAGCTTCAGAAAAAACAAGAAGGAGAACGCTTGAATACATTAGAATCTTCAAAGAAAATGTCTATACCTCATCAGCAATCCCAAATGACATCTCTTTTTAGAAAAGACTATGTAATCGAATACAAATTTGGACAAAAATTTTATCTGGACCAAAAAAAAGTTGCATTTTTTGAAACGGAAAACACATCAGAAATTACAGTTGTTAGTCATCAACATGAGTATATCCGTGATGCCTTATTCCTAGCGAGAGCAAAGTTTGGTGTTGTTTTAGTTTTTGGAACAGATGAGTTTAAAAAGCAAGTACAACAAATTGCTGATTCAGAGGATATCAAAATTAAATTTGAAACTACCCTTCAGCAAAAAGTGAATACGTCAATTGAAAATAGTCCAGCTGTTGATTCGGCTGCTAAAAATGACAGTGCTTCACCAAAATCTCCAATGAAAGGATTAAGTTTAGAACCTAAAGATCCTAGTATATTAAATAAGGAAGATAGAGCTGATAATTTCTATAAAAATCAATCGGAGCAATCAAGTGGCAGTCGCAAAGAGTCCACGCCAGAAAATAGTTACGATTACGGACCTAGTTTTTAAGACAATTGCCTAATCAGTTTTTTATGAAATTTGGATTATGGTTTATAAAAATAGCCTAAGAATTATACTTAGGCTATCTCATAAGAAAACTCAGGAAAATGCTTAAGAAATTCGATATTAAATGGATGAACCGTACCGGGTTTGTCGGAGACCAAGCTTTCTGAGAGAATGTCCCGATGAAAAAAGTAAAATATACCCCTGAAATCAGAGAAAGAGCTGTTCAATTATTGATTGAATCCGAGAAAGATTATCCATCGAATTGGGCTGCGATCACCGCTATTGCTCCCTGAGCAGTATACTGCGCAAGGGTTGTACTCCTGAAACACTACGTGTTTGGTATCAAAAATATTTAGATAAACAAAATCCAGTTAAAGTACAGCAGCTTTCAGACCAAGAACGTATCAAACAACTGGAACGCGAAAATAAAGAACTGCAACGCGCCAATGAAATTCTACGTAAAGCAGCCGCTTTTTTCGCCCAGGCGGAGCTCGACCGCCCACACAAATAATGGTGGATTTTATCCATAACAATAAGGCGTTATATGGTGTTGAGGCGATTTGTAGAATTTTACCGATCGCACCTTCAACCTATTACCGGACTCTAGATCTCTGTGAAAATCCAGAACATCGAGCAAAGGGCACTGTTGCAAATAGAGATTTGAGTCGATGATGTTCCCTTTAAAAAGTACTTAGAGACCGAAAACCCTGTTGATTAGACACACTTCACCCTGAGGCTGACCATAATAAAATGACGATGCTTGTCCTTTACGTAGTGCACGCATGACTTCAATACCTTTAATTGTGGCATAAGCCGTCTTCATAGATTTGAATCCTAATGTGGCCCTGATGATCCGCTTTAGCTTGCCATGATCACATTCAATCACGTTATTTTTATACTTAATCTGCCTGTGCTCAAGGTCTGGTGGACATTTACCTTCCCGTTTTAACCGTGATAAAGCACGTCCATATGTGGGTGCTTTATCCGTGTTGATCACTTGTGGAATTTGCCACTTCTTCACATTATTTAAAATTTTTCCAAGAAAACAATATGCTGATTTGGTATTACGTCTAGAAGAAAGATAAAAATCAATGGTATCGCCACGTTGATCGACTGCACGATACAGATAAGACCATCGTCCATTCACTTTTACATAGGTTTCATCAATATGCCACGAGCTCAGATCTGTAGGATTACGCCAATACCAGCGTAAACGTTTTTCTATTTCAGGAGCATAACGTTGAACCCAACGGTAAATAGTCGTGTGATCAACATTCACACCCCGTTCGGCCAGCATTTCCTGCAGTTCACGATAGCTAATGCCATATTTACAATACCAGCGCACAGCCCAAAGAATGATTTCGCCCTGAAAATGCCGACCATGGAAAGGATTCATATGCTGCACCTTTAGCTAAAACAGTCTTCAGCTTACCATTCGTGGTTATTTGCAACAGTGCCCTTAGAACTAAATAAATTATAACAGCCATAAAAATTTAATCACATGCAGAAAGTAGCCGTTTCCGCTTCTTTGCGACTTCACATGACGCAAGCCGTCTTATTGTCAACGGCATTCTAAAATTGACCCCTTTTACCTTACAAATGGCAAAGTAAAATTGACCCCTGAAATCAGAGAAAGAGCGGTTCAATTACTAATTGAATCTGAAAAAGATGGCACTGTTGCAAATAGTGATTTGAGTCGATGATGTTCCCTTTAAAAAGTGCTTAGAGACCGAAAACCCTGTTGATTAGACACACTTCACCCTGAGGCTGACCATAATAAAATGACGATGCTTGTCCTTTACGTAGTGCACGCATGACTTCAATACCTTTAATTGTGGCATAAGCAGTCTTCATAGATTTGAATCCTAATGTGGCCCTGATGATTCGCTTTAACTTACCATGATCACATTCAATGACATTATTTTTATACTTAATCTGCCTGTGCTCAATATCTACTGGACATTTTCCTTCTCGCTTTAATCGTGATAAAGCATGGCCATAGGTCGCTGCTTTATCTGTATTGATGACCCGTGGAATTTGCCATTTTTTCACCGTATTGAAGATCTTTCCTAGAAAACTATAGGCTGATTTACTGTTCCGTCTAGCGGAAAGGTAAAAGTCAATCGTATGACCCCATTGATCAACTGCACGATACAGGTAAGTCCATCGCCCCTTCACTTTGATATAAGTCTCATCCATATGCCATGAATGTAAATCTGTAGGATTACGCCAATACCAGCGTAACCGTTTTTCCATTTCTGGAGCATAACGCTGAACCCAACGATAAATTGTACTGTGATCCACATTTATGCCTCGTTCAGCGAGCATTTCTTGAAGTTCACGATAGCTGATGCCATATTTACAATACCAACGAACAGCCCAAAGAATGATTTCACCTTGAAAGTGCCGACCGTGGAAGGGATTCATCTGCTGTATCTCGAAATAAATAAGATATTTAGCTTATCATGTCAGCCTATTTGCAACAGTGCC
>NZ_JCAKNB010000022.1:0-11710 GCF_059515905.1 Acinetobacter sp. FY731
ACTAACCTAACAATCCACCCCCACTAACCTAACAATCCACCCCCACTTATTAGGCTGTAAGCCCCTGTTTACAAGCGTTATAGCTACCCTGTAAAGCTTTTTTAAAGCTTTTTAAAGCTGTAAAGCTTTATAAAAGCTTTTAAAAAGATTAAAAATAGAAAAAGAAAATCGCCCTTGGTACTCGGCAAGCCTCGTACTATATTGCTGTTCGCTTACGCTCACAGCATCGGGGGCGATTTTTATAACTGCTGTACCTGATAACCAAAAGAAAAAAGAAATTATGGCATTCGCTTCGCTCATGGCATTTTTAAAAGCAAAAACTTAGAAGTTCGCACCCTTCGGGATGCTCTGTTACTTTCATTGTGAAGCTGATGGAAGCTTGTAATCAGAGAAAAAGCATGCCGAAAATCGTATTTCATCAGTTCGCTCGTAGACACTCGCTCTATAAATAACTGTTATTGTTTAAATTTTCTTAAAATTAAGCATTATTTTTTGAATTTTATGATTGATTAGAAATTTTCTTTTTCATGTTTATTTGATGGTTATATTTCAAGTTAATGTAAAACATAGCTCTATTTTGCCCTCATTTGCGCTCTATCCAATGTTTCGTGTTTTTATGATGACAGTAACAATAAGTGTTCTATCGTTGAATATGGAGCAAATAAGAGCCTATTTTTCAAGTGAACTATCAGGTGGACATTTCTACTTTGGAGTTACAATCCCAATTTCGTATAAGAAATTTTATGTTAAATACTGTATTGAATTTTAAAAATAGGCACCAATATCAATATTTTGAATAATTTATATGAACACGAACTATGTCTAATTTAGAAAATTTAACTGATACAGAACGATTAATTTTGGCGAACCAATATGAAATATTGAGTAAGTTCGAAGATAGTGATTATGGCGCTGAATATTATAAAAAATTATCAAACAATTTAAGAAATGGTTATAAATGGTTATACCAAGATCATTTCCAATGTCTAAGTGATGTTCTTGATGACAATGATAGTGAGTTAGTTGTAAAGACATTAAGCCTATATAGAACTTTAAAAAATAATTACGATGATCTGAATGATAAAAGTGTCATTGATGAAACCACGATTACTTTTCAAGGATTTGATGGCAATAATGAAAGGCGTTTAATGAGCTTTACACAAGCATTAAAAGAAGATGATAGATTTACAGATATTATTGAAGGCGGTCAGATGAATTCTCATAGTCCTAAGAAAAACAAATATCAAAAGATGCTAAGCAAGTGGAAAGAATTAGATGAAAAAGAAAAACTTACACTTGAAGAAATGATTTCTATTGTAGAAACCTACTAAAAAATTCAGAAAAAGTGGGATTATAAATCCCACTTGTATCAAGCTATTAAAGTTATATTTCTACTTGATTAAGTAAGTTGTATCGCTATCAGGAAAGCTATTCCATCCTGTCCATATATCACTGAGAACAACCTTATTTCCTTGTAAAGACTTTACTTTATATAGAAATACTCGTGGTGGCTTATCTGATGAGATCTGATTTTTTTCAACCATCATAAACGTGTCATTACTTATCCATCGTATTCTGGTTGGTAAGTCTACTGTACAAGGAGATTGATCTCCCATTAGACCAGAGTTTTTTGACAGAGATAGGCCAGCACAATTGCTACCTTTCATTGAAAGAATTTTTCCTGTCAAAGCTGTTTTATAATCAGCCGCATAGAGAGTAGTTGAAAATAGTGAAAGACTAATTAAAAAAAATTTTTTCATGATAAAGAACTAGCGATAAGAATTTAAAAAAATATAGGTATTACAATCACTTTGGCTTGGTAGTAGGTTTAGGCACTATTTTTGGTGCGCTATCCATACAAGTAGTCGTATTACCTGTATTAATTGTCGTAGTATTAGATTTATTACTTTTATCTGCGGTCATGTTAGATACTTGTATATTATTGATAATGGAATAATTATAACGAATAAAACTCCTGATATGGAGATGTACTGATAAGCTTTCTCTAAGAAGGTGGCTTTAATTTTATTGGCTGATTTGTACTCATCGATAACTTCTTTCATTTTTTTTGCATTATCTTCGTAAATCTCATTTAGCCTGTTAGCATTTTGCACATAGACATTAATAGTTTCTTGAGTGGATGGTAGATGTCTAGTGGTCTTAGGTTTTAAGACTCGCAATAGATATAACCAACTTACACTTAAAGAACTAAATAAGAATATTAATAAGATAATTAGAATAACTTGATAAAATTGAAGTGCTATTGATAGCGAGCATAAGCTGACTAAATTATTTGAAAAGTTATTAATAACAACTAAGAATGCCGTGATGATCACAGAAATCATAGTAAGAAATTTAGACGCTTTATCTTCTAATTTCTGAAATCTATTCTTTTCATGTTCTACGAGTTTTTGGAAATATTCATAGAGAGCTTTACAAGCATCAATGCTCTCTTTCAATGCCTGATCCGATCCATGTGTACTATCTAAACGAGAAGAAAAGAGTTTTACTATTTTTTTCACTAACTATTAACTTCCTCTAAAATTAACATAATACACGTTATACGAAATTAAAAAATGGAGCCTAAAGTTCCATTTTTTAATAACTTTTTTTAAATTGCTAAGCGCAAATTCAGTGCTTTTACAACTTTAATCACCGTATCAAAACTAGGGTTCACATCACCAGAAAGTGCTTTGTAAAGACTTTCTCGGCCTAGACCTGTATCTCGTGATAATTGAGCCATTCCTTTAGCTTTAGCAATGTTACCTAAAGCTTTAGCAATGAATGCGGCATCACCATTAGATTCTTCGATACATGCTTGTAAGTAAGCCTGCATATCTTCTTCTGTTTTAAGATGCTCAGCACTGTCCCATTTGCGAAGTTTAATAGCCATTTATAGCTCCTCCTCTAAATCTTGTGCCAATTGCAGGGCAAGTTTTATATCTTTACTTTGCGTAGACTTATCTCCGCCTGCTAAAAGAATAACAACCCTTTGCCCTTGTTTGCAGTAGTAAATCCTATAGCCTGGTCCAAAGAAGAAACGTAATTCAGAGACACCTTCACCAACTGGTTCAGTATCTCCAAAGTTTCCATCTTCAACCCGATCAATTCGGACTTGTATGCGTCTTTTTGCGTGTTGGTCTTTTAACTTGGTGAACCAGTCATCAAAGACTTCAGTGGTATATATTGAGTACATAAGTAAAATGTATCCTATAGGATACATTTATGCAAGAAATAAACTTGGTTTTGGGCAGCCTGAAACGCTGAATTTCGTATAAGAGATTTTATGTTAAATAAATTTCACAACATGTCGATGCGGTGTGTGAATCCTAATCTTAGCTTCTGAGGAAAAACTCAAATCTATAATTAAAAACTTTAATTACTAAAAAGAAAAAAAGCTATCGCAAGGTCGAGTTAGAGAAGTGGATATGGTACTTTTTCAAAGCACCCCATTGAACTTTGATCAGGGGGAATACCCCCGATACCCTCTAAAACCTGTAATTCATTATTCTGTTGGTTTTAGATTTATTCCTTCAATATTGTTAATTAATGGCTTAGATTCATCACATTTTACTGTTGCTAGTAAATTACCGTTTTGTTCAACCTCTACACCAGCCCCTGAATACTCATCAAATTTATCAATATTGGAGAAAACTCGATACGTAGTACTTCC
Source organism: Acinetobacter sp. FY731 (assembly GCF_059515905.1). Taxonomy (NCBI): domain Bacteria; kingdom Pseudomonadati; phylum Pseudomonadota; class Gammaproteobacteria; order Moraxellales; family Moraxellaceae; genus Acinetobacter; species Acinetobacter sp. FY731. The sequence continues at coordinate 3,674 of NZ_JCAKNB010000022.1, forward strand.
ATTCGGAATATTTACTGTGTAATTCATATTTCTACCAAATCCACTCCATTGATATGTACTTGCTCTATTGCGTGGTACAGAAATTGATAGTTCAGGTTGATTAGTTCTGCCAAATGTATAACTGATGGACTTGTTAGCATCACAAACTTGGATGATTTTATTATTTGATGTTGTACATGAAAAAATAGTAGTTGAGCTACTAGGACAAGCAGCACTGACATATCCACTTAATGACATAGCTGTAAGCACAATAATTTTTTTCATTTTCTTCCACTGCTGTTTCTAGATAAATAAACATTAACTTAACTATTAGTAAATAGCTTTATAAAATCCGTACTTTTTTGGGGGTGCAAAATTCCTTTTTATACAATGGAAGTATAATTTTTTATTCTAGTCAGATATAGTTTTTAAAAGGCTAATCTAGTAGCCTCTCAAAACTTATTAAAAGATAAAGCACTATGAATAAACTAATCCTGTCATTTTTTTTAATGTTCTGCACCCTATCTTTCGCTAATGCAAAAAGTGATATACCTCAATTTTCCGAATATCCAGCAACTATTTATAAGGGAAAATCAGCCAAATTAGATATGTCTGATCCAGATGCTCGTATGTTTCGCACTAGATTATCTGAAGCACTAAAAGAACCTGTAAATTTTGGCGGAGAATACGTGATAACAATGTGGGGGTGTGGGACTATGTGTAGAAGCTACTCTTTAGTTAATAAAAAAACTGGCCGTGTTTTGAAAGATGGTTTTGGGGGTGAAGAGCAACAAGAAGATGTAATTGGAGCTAAGCCAAATAGCAATTTGATAATAACTAAAGAAGAAATATTAAATGATGATTATGAAGTTGATCACATTGTTATTAGATTCTATGCTCTTGAAAAAGGAAAATTTAAACTATTAAAAACAACTAAAAAACAACTCACTGAGAGATAAAAAATGAATAAAACTATGCTGACTATTACAATTTTCACTATCTCATCCTTAACTCAAGTATTTGCATCAAAGGTAGATGATTGTGAGAACTTCTATGAAATAGCTAGTGAAGTTATGAGAATCCGTCAAAGTGGTATGGATCAAATGGAATATAGAAATGCTACTAAAAAACAATTCCAAGGGAGGGAGCTATCTCGCAGATTAAATCTAATAGATGAAGCATACACAAGACAATATTACGGACACATTCCAGAACTACAAGAAGGTATAAAGGTCCAAATTAAGACATTTGCAGAACGAGCTTATAAATTATGTAAGCGTGGGGAGTGGTAAGTTTAGAGCCTGCAAATAATTTTTAAATCTTACTCAAATTATCGAGGACTAATAGTCTATTGATAGTATTTACCAACATGGTAAAGCCCATCAAAAGAGTTGTGATGTATGAATAAAGAACAATACATTTATGATTATTACTTAAATATCGTTAAGCCAACTGTTGCAGAATTTCTATTAGATAAATCCAATTTAAGAAAAGGAAGATTAGCAGCAATAGCACTTGATCACATGAGAGATTATCGTGCTGTTCAATTGGATATAAAGAATTATAAGCAAGATTATTCGCCGAACATGGTATTAGACAGCATAAAGGATGATTGCCCAGATGCTGTATTTGTAAGGGATGTGTGTAATGCAAGTAAGCATGCAATATTGACCAATAACTCTAAAGTTCCTAGAACTCTGTCAAATACAGGACAAGTTAAAGCCGAACAAAACAGGGGCTTATTCTCAGCTCCTTTTGGTCAATCTATGTTTGGTGAATCTAATTATGTATTTATCAAATTTGATAATGAACAATATTTTAATGGGGAAATAATTTCATTTCGAAAATTGCATGACTCCATCAATGAGGTAATTAAATACTGGGATAAACAACTAAGTATTAATGCTTAGATATCTCACAAATCGCCAATTTACGTGAATGAAATTTAATTAGTAGCAATATTATATTTTTCATTCGTTGAATTTCATATGTGATGTAGATTCTGCTATATAACTTTGAATTTTATCATTTCGAGGTGTAAGCCAAGTGCATGCAATGGATGTGAATTTTTCTATGTTTTCTATAAAGCTATGATCATCTACATTAATTCTAGCTATTTTTAGGATGTTAGTGATTTCTATTAAATCTTTATTGGTAAACTTGACATCTAGTTGATGTGCAACTCTATTTCTTAAATTATTTATTCGAATGATCCCAGGTTTTACAAAGGTTACAGCTTGATTATCTGGGAGCAATTTCATTTTATTAAAGAAGCTTAGTTTTGCTTCATTCAAATTATCTAATCCAAGCTCTTTCTCTAAAAAAATATTTAAATAGTGTTCAATAATTAAGTGGCACTTTAATACTTTTGCTATTTCTGAATAGTCATTACTTATTAATGATTGAAAGTATTCCTCTCTCTTTTTGTATTCAGCTTGAATTTCATCCCAATGTGGTTCTAACTTATCAAATGCTAAACTGATATCTTCTTGTGAAAACATAAAAACTCGCTGCGCTATGGTATTGATGAAAGTTAAGATTCGCTAAAATTAACATAATACACGTTATACGAAATGCTTCTTTTTATTTAATATAAATCATAGTCTTATCGTATAGCGAAAAGCCCAATCGAGTGTGATTGGGCTTTTTTGTGGATTCTTCACGTTCCACGCCTACTTCTTAATCATTGTTCCACGGAAAAGTTCAAAATAATTAAACAATCTCTAATTAATCATCACTAAAAACAGCCTTAGCTAAGCGACCCAATAAACCTCGTTTTTTAGGTTCCGGTGTTATCGTAGCAGCTTGCTGAATAGGCTTATTTTCTATTGCTGTAATTTGTTCGGGCTGTACAATTTCTTGTAAGTCTGTAGTTGTACGGATTTGTTCATTTGTACTGTAATCCTGACTGTCAGGCTGAATATTTTTAGGTGTATAGCCAAGTGCTAATGTTAGGTTGTCAATTTTATCTTTAAGTTGCTCAATCTCTTTGTACATACGCCTTTCACGTTCTTCGGCAACTGATTTATCATGTCGTAATTCTTCAATTAATTGCTTGTACAGTTCAACTGTAGTGTTGTCAGTTTCCTTACTATCAGGCTTACTGTCAGCCTGACTGTTAGGCATACCGTAAACACGTTGCATTTCACTAAAATCAATGACTTTTCGATTCTTAGAGTCAATTTCATAACTAATAGAACCATTCTTCATACGATCATAAATAGATGTACGAGCGATTCCATATTTTTTGGCTAATTCTGCAACGGTGAATTTAGGCATTGTTCTTTGATTGGTTTTATAGCTATGAATAGTGATTCATCATAGCTGATTTTTTATTTAAATATGGGAGCCAAGCTTCTGTAAAACTAAAAAGACACTAAAGTGTCTTTTTAGTTTTAAGCTGTTTTATTTACTTGGTAAATATATTTAAGTATCCATGTTGAGTTTGAACTTGATGAGCAGGTGTCTTGCTGAAATAACAAAAATCAATTGGACGGTTTTGCATAAATTGCTGCTTCGGCATGTACGCATTACATTCTTCTTTGTTGATGCTACGAAAGCCATTTTTCATCCAATTATTCTGTAAATCCACATAGCCAGTCGCTGTGTTTACAACGCTTTCAGCTGATTTGGTTGTGATATAAGAAGCACCTGCAAAAGTAGCTGATAATCCAATCCAAACTCCAAGGCCAATTAAAAGCCAATTTTTCTTAACTACAGCTTTTTCTTGGCTAACGTGATTTTGATATGCTTCTTCACGTTGCATATAGATTCTATTTGATTTATCTGCTGTCTGCTGAATCTCTGAACTTATCGCTTTGAGCTGTTTTAAGTCGTTTTGATATGTTGAGATGACTTCTCTATGAAATTCTTTTGCACCGCTTTCGACTTCATTTTTTGTCTGTTGTAACGTCTTACTAAGATGCTGAAATGCTTTATTTGAAAGTGTTTCAGCCGTTTCTTTGGCTCCTGTCTCAATTTCAACTTTTAAATTTTGGACGACTTGCTGTGTCAATTTTGCAGATACATCATTAATAATTCTGTTGGAAATATCAGTTGTAATGATTTCAGTAAAACTATCTGCAATTGTGTTGACTTCGCTTTTCAACTTTTTGATCTGACTGATAGCGATATCAGTTGCAGCATTCATATTTTCTTTGTATGTCTTGCTTGAGCTGTGTAAATAACGATTAAGCTGTTGTGCAGTTTGATCTGCATTATTCAGTGTTTTGATTGTGTCATTAAGCTGTAGATTTTGTGCTTGCTGTTGCACTGTCTGAATTGCTTTTTCAGCAATACAGATTTGCTGCACGACATTATTTAACTGCTTGCTGACGTTTTGAATATCATCAAAACTCGATGCAATCTTGCTGTCAAAATTAGACAATGTTTCAATCAGCTTCGGAAAGTTTGTACTAACGGTATCAGTTTTCGAAGCAATCATTTTCAATTGCTCCAGGAGCTCAGATTTTGCTATCTGAGTCTGTGTATCTTGATTTTCTATCGTGCTGACAATCGCTGTCAGTAAATCAATAATTTCTCTGTTGTCAGTCATGTGACTGCTCCTATTTTTTTAAATTAAAACGGTGAATAATCGGTGTCATTGTCATGCTTTGGCTTCGATTGTTCTGCTTGTTTCTGTTTCAACCGCTCTAGTTTTTGACTAAGCGTTTCATGCTCCGGTTTCGGAGTGGGGGAAATGTTGGATTCTTTAAGTCTGTCGAGTTTTTCTCTCAAATCTGTTTGCTCTGGCTTGTGATCTGCGAGTTCGTTATCTATTAACTGATATGCATTGTTGATCTGATCAAGCAAGTCTTGAGCTTGTTCAAGTTCGGATTTTGGTAACGCTTTTAAGCTATCTAATAACTCTTTTTCAGCAAGTTTTTCACCGTTTAGAATTTTATAAGCTAGCTCCGCAGGCAAGGGAACATTGATAAAATTTATATAGTCAGATTCGGTTTGTTGCTTTGCTTTCTGCTGTTTGTTGTATTCGTTAACGTCCATCTTTTTACCGTTTGCAATACGGCTTTTCACCATTTCACCTTCATGAGTAGTTGCGGAAATTTGCAGACCTAAATCTTTATAAGATTTATGTGTATAACGCTCAATACGGTTATTTTTTTCTAGTGAATTGTTGATACTCACACATAATTTTTCACGCATGAATTGCAGAAAATTTTGCTCAAGATTCATTAAGTCTGGCTTATCTTTTTTAATCTCTGAGCCGTATTTTATTGGATTAAAATCTTTTACTTGGCTACCAAGTTTAAACGTATCACCAAATGATTTTTTTTTACGTTTAGCTTTAAAATCTTGCTCAGTCATCCGTTCAATTTTGCAATATGGAATTACAAAATGAACATGATTATTTTGAATCTGTAACTTTAAATCTTCATCATTTTCGGGCAAATTATACTTTTCAATCTCAGCTAATTTTGCTTTTTTTCGCTTTAAATTATCTGCTTCATGTATCGCAAAACTGATAGATGTTCCATACATATTGGTGAACATATTGCAAAATTCTTCGACAATTTTTACTTGTTCTTCTTTGGAAACTTCGGGCGGTAAAGCGGCAATAGAACTATATGCAATAATGTTTGTCGAAGCATGACAATTGTTTTCAATATGATTATAAAATTGTTCTTCTGTCATATCAGTTTTAATGTCATTAGGCATGAAAAAACCTGTTTCAATAATACCTGATTTATTTGAAAAATTATGCTCCTGACCTGTGATTTCATTTAATAATTTTCGAGCATTGATATATGCAATTATTCTTAATATGCTGTGACCATTTGATTTTTTTACAGTCGAAACTCGGTGAGAATATTGATTGCGAATAATAATTTTATTAGACATATCGTTGCACTGCCGTTGCTTTTGCTTTTCTACTTTTAAGACCGTACCTGAAAATAATTATTGTGCAAAGTGCAATAAATTACTTTATCAGGAAAACGGTTTAAAAGTTCCCCCTGCCTTGCATTGGGAGGGGGCGCACGACTCAAATTGAATATGAAGCGAAGCGTAATGTTCGATTTGGGTTAAAGTGCGCTTTTTACTTCGTCATTTCTACAGTTCCAAAATTTTATTTCATAAAATTCTGGAACTGTGAAATGTCGTGTAAAAAGTTTAACCCCACATCGGCTCTCACTCTAATAATTTAAAAGAAATAATTTGTACTTGTTTTTTTTTGAGTGTAATGATTAGATATTTTTATTTTTAAAGGTGTTAAAAAATGACTGAACAAAACAATAATCCAGTTTTTGAAAGTAAAAAATATACTCAAGAAGTTAATGATCTTGTAAATAAAATTACAAGTAATAAACTAAATAAAGAAGAACTAAAAACTGCTAAAAAAACTCTACAAAATATTCAAAAATTAGTGAGTGAAAGTTTGGAAGTATTTAACAATATTCTTCCGGATTTAACACCACTTGAGAAAAAAATTGTAGATTCTCAAAAATTTGGTATTTCTGAATTAGTAATTAAACAAATTTTTGATAAAAGTGAAGATGTTTTAAATCAAAATGAACAAGAACAGTTTATTTATTTACTCACGAAAGTTTTAAAATCTTCTTCAAAACGTGAACAGAATAAAATTTTCAAAGGTTCTGATGATTTGAAAGAAGCATTATATTTACACAATGATGACGCACGTAGAGAAAAATTAAAAAAATAAGATGACAAATTTTTGAGGACAGCTTTAACAAATAATTTTGTTAAAGCTGCACTCAAAATTTCTTATCATTAAAATGGTACTGGTTCTTCAAAGGTTATTCCAAATTCTTGAAGCTTATTAATCCATCGCTCTTGATTACCATTTTTAAAATCATTTTTGATTCGATCAATCATCTCATTTAGTGCTTCACCAGACTCTTGAAAACGTGGCAATAGTTCAGGTTTTTTTATAATTTCTTTATAGACCATTGTTGCTGTAATTTTTTGCTGTTCATTTTGAGGTTGATCTGGTGCTTCTTTCTTGGGTTCCTCTGCTTTGACTGTTCGTTTTTTTGTCACAGTGAAATTAACATGACTTGCCTTTCGCCCTTCTTTTTTCACGGCCTTAAACTCAACAGTTAATTCAGTTTTTTGATTGATAGAATCAATATGAGGTTTGAGAATAGTAGTTTTAAAATCACGATATTCTGGATATGAATCTCCATTGAGTCCAAGAGCAAGTTTTAGCTCTTTCAATTGAACATCAAAATTATAGCGAAACTCATTTTGTATGAGAAACGGATAAAGTTTTAAACCGTGTCCACTTAGAGATATTGCTGACTTTACTTTAAACTTTGTGAATGAATTTTGCTGATTAAATACATACATGATGTAAAGAGCAAAATGTGTAAATGATATATAAAAACAACCATCTTTATATGAGCATGAATTGATTAATCTAGTTCTAATATCTCTATCTTTTTCAGAATGGTAAAAGACCACACTATGATCATAAAGGGCATCTACAACCCGGTTTAATATTGTGTATGTACTATCAACTTTTAAACCTGTTAACTCAGCGTATTCCTTTGCTGTGATGCAAAATTCCATACCTTCATGTGGATCTTCAGCTAAACGTACTTTTGGGCTAAATAAAAATAAAATTTTTAGAACATCGTCTTTAGGAGCCTTTTCATGCTTGAGTTGCCAAAAAATATTTTGAAAAACAGCTAACTCTGCTGGATAACGCTTATCTGGAGCTGATAACGGAAAATAATTCTTATCAGCATCGTCAAAGCTAATTATTTTCTTCTTTAACGCAGGCATTGAAAACTCTCAAGTTTATAGTTTTTAAGTGGGGGTTGTATTGATAATATCACCACCACTTAATAAGTCAAGATGATTGAGTTTTAGCCTAACTAACCTAACAATCCACCCCCACTAACCTAACAATCCACCCCCACTAACCTAACAATCCACCCCCACTTAAAGCCACTAACCTAACAATCCACCCCCACTAACCTAACAATCCACCCCCACTTATTAGGCTGTAAGCCCCTGTTTACAAGCGTTATAGCTACCCTGTAAAGCTTTTTTAAAGCTTTTTAAAGCTGTAAAGCT
>NZ_JCAKNB010000023.1:0-8210 GCF_059515905.1 Acinetobacter sp. FY731
ATGCGTTTTATGGAGTTAGAGAATGCCGATTGAAACAAGCAACCTAGTTTTCTATGAATCTGAACGCAAAACAGATAATTCAGACGGTGGCGGTAAATACTCAGGCAAAGTTGTCCAGGATGGTGTGAGCAACAATTTATTTGATGATATTACGGAATTAGACCGCACGGCTGGTGATGTATCGATTCGTAAAGTTTTTGCTGCAGTTACAACAAATGATACAGACAAGTTAATGGGTGCTACGGTTTTTGTATCTAAGAATCCACAAGATCCAAATGTGTCTTCACTCCTTTTTAGTACAAGTTCATATACGGACCAGCGCAATGCAGCAAAAGATCGTATTGAAAACTATTTAGGTAAAGGGGCTTTAGTAACAGGTACACCATTAGATATGCACTATCAAGGTATGAAGACCTTGCAAGTGGCAATGTTCCCAACTGATGCTGAAAATGCGATTGGGCAAACAATTGTACTGATTTCCAATGAGGGAAAAGCCAATCAAGTAATGCAATATGTTCGTATTACTGAAGTATCTACTCGTGAAGCAACAATGGTAATAGACGACAAGCTCATCCTATACAAAATCGCAACATATACACTTAATAATACACTGAGTATTGATTATGTTGGTATTAGTGCTCAGCAGTGGTATTTAGGTCAAAAATCAACAACCATTATTCGAGATACAATCAATGCTGACACTGGTAAGTATTATTCAAGTGTTGATTTAAAAAGTGATGTTGAGGTTGGCTCTTATATTGTTAATGCAACCAATATTTTTAGTCAAATTGTGCCGTCAGCACAATCAGAAACACCATTGATTGATATTAATGCAGCAGGAGACGCAATCGCACTCGTACCATCTGCGAGTGGTCAAATTACCAAAACTTTTAGCAATGTGGCGATCAGTACAATTCAAGCGCTTTATATTGGGTCTTCAATACTTCCAAAGAGTGTTGAATTCACCTTATTTGGCTCTGCGATTACTGATGTTGGTGGTGAGTTAAAAAATGCAAATAACTTAGTTATCGGCACAATTGATTACCAAAATGGTCAAATTCAGTGGAATGCAAATGCTGGTACAGGCACACAAAACATCACCATTAAATTCACACCAGCAGGGAAATCGACATCACCAGTTGAATCAGAAATGATTTTAGTGACTTCTGAAAACAACTCATACAATTGGATTAGAAATATTATTCCACTACCAACACCGGGTTCTTTACAGGTGTCTTACATGGCTCAAGATCGTGTTTACACTTTAAAAGATAATGGCGCAGGGCAATTAAAAGGTACTGATTCCGCATTTGGCGTAGGTACAATTAACTACTCAAATGGAACAATGAGCTTAACTGTTGGTGCTTTGCCAGATGTAGGGAGTGTGATTTTAATCACTTGGGGTAATCAAAACTCATCACAAGAGCGATCAGGGCTTGCGGTTGCAAAACCTTATGTAGAAATCCCTGTAAATGATTCGATTGTGGCAGGTACGTTAACTGTTACATGGCTGCTAAATGGTGTAACTAAAACTGCCACTGATAATGGTCTTGGTGTGTTCACTGGTGATGCCACAGGCACAATAGATTATGCCGAGGGTATTGCGAAATTAGCACCAAATTTACTTCCAAATGGCGGTACAACATTTAATGTTGACGCTCAAAAAGGCGGTAAATTATCAACTGTGGTTACAGGTATCCCAAGTGGTGGCACAGTGACAGTTAGTCTTGATTCTATCACTACAGCGCTTGCACCAAACTCCGTAAAGGTTCGTGTGCCTGTTCGCTCTGCGGATGGTTCACACAGTGGTGAGATTGAGTTGTACGATAGACGAATTAATGATTCGTTAGGACGAATGGTTAATAGCGTAGGGCAACAACAAGGCTCGATTGATTATGTAAGTAAAACAATCACTATTACACCAACTACAACAGCTCAATTTATTGATCAGGTTGAAGTGGCAACCAGAGAAAGTATTTATCGCGTTTCAGGATCAATGGGTGGGTCAATTAATGTATATCAAGACGTTAAAAAGCTCGAAAAGAAAGCTGTTAATCACACACTAAGTTTGGCAAATGTTGTTTCATCTATTTCGGTTGCTATTTCTTATCGTGATACATCTAGTGCATCCACTTACTCGGACACAATCGTAGCAAACAGCTTAAAAACGGATTTAACCGAGGGTTTTGCGGAGCAAATTCTTTCTGAGTCTGTTCGCTTTGTTTTTGGTGGTGCTACATATATTGATCGTGTTGGTTCATTGTATCGTGACCCATCAATCACTACAGGGGCAGGCACAATTGCTGGGCAAGTTCATTACGGTGATGGAACTGTGGTGATTACAAGTTGGAATGTTGGTACCGCAAACTCAATAACACTTGAAAGCCTTGCAACTCAAGTGGGTGGTGTGAAAACTAACCAAGTGGCATTTAGAGCGCCAATTTTACCAATCCGTGCACAATCACTCACCATTTCAGCCACTAAGGTTGAGGGTGGTGTTTTAAATATTACTCCTGATGAATACGGTGTAATTGAAAACAACTCTTGTGGTGGCTTTTTTAATTTTGAGCAAGGGTATGGGCAATTTGTTTTCCGTAAAAAGATTCAAATCACTCAAGCAAACCGACCTGAAATTATGAGCCAGTCATGGTACGACCCTGCAATGGAATACACCGAGGGGGGTAGTACATGGATTCATGAACCAATCTATGTTTTGCCTGAATCAATTCGATTCTCAGCAGTTGCTTATTCATATATTCCACTGAGCGAGGATGTGATTGGTTTGTCAGCTACTCGACTCCCTTTGGATGGTCGTGTGCCAATTTTTCGATCTGGTGAGTTTATGATTATTAGCTCATCAAAATCTCAAGAGTTACCAACGCACATTGCAGGCACAACTTACGATCTTAATGATCAGCGTATTGCTTGGTGTGAATTGGTTGATAGCGAGGGGATGAAAGTGCCAACCACACTTTATGAGGTTGATTATGATCACGGTAAAGTGACTTTACGCGGTGATTTCACCTTAGGCTCGCTTGAAGCTCCTATCTTTGCAGAATATCGCTATCAGGATATGGGATTAATTCGTGATGTTCAGATTAATGGGCAACTTACTTTAACCAAGCCAATTACACACAATTACTCAATTCATGATTCGATTGTTGGTTCAGCATTGATTATTGGTGATATGCAAGCGCGTTATACAAATAAGTTTGTACAGCAGTCTCAAGGAACTTGGTCTGACTCACAAACAACAGGAAGTATTTCTGCTAATTACAACGACTCAATTTACCCAATTGAAGTTACCAACAATGGTGCAATACAAGAGCGCTGGGCAATTGTGTTTACAAGTGGATCAACATTCAGATGTGTTGGTGAATACACAGGCGAATTAACCACAACAGGTAATGTAAATGCGGACTATCAACCAATTAACCCGGTAACAGGTGTCCCATACTTTGTAATTAAAAAAGAGGGGTGGGGTGCAGGCTGGGCGAATGGCAATACATTGCGTTTCAATACTATTGCAGCCATTTATCCAATTTGGGTAATTAGAACAGTGAAGCAATCCGAACCAACAACATTGTCTGATGAATTTCAGATCATGTTACGAGGCGATATTGATCGCGTAATTAATTAGGCTGCTTCGGTAGCCTTTATTTTTTCAGGTATGAATCATGACACTTAAAAAATATTTCTCTAGCAGTAATAAAAATGCTCCACAAATCACAAATTCGATTGGGTGTTTAATTCCTGTATTGGATTATGTTTTGTGTAATGGTTCAACACCCGAAGCAGTTGCATCGATTTTTGAACATGAAGGTTTTTACACAGTAGCCACTTTACTAGCAAATGGCTATCAAGCTCATCAAACAATTAATTTCACAGGTGTAATCACTGGTGAGTACATTATTAGAGAAGTTATTGATGGGCAAAGATTTAAAGTTAAAAAGAAAATTGACGACCCTGTTTTAAACGGTGTTGTTACAAACACGACATGCAAACTAAATGCCCTGGGTTTCAATAAAGCTTTTAGTGGAACAAATAAAGCAGTTTACCAGTCATCTGATTTATCAGAAGCGTGCCGACCATATTTGCGAGTGGATGATGGCTCTGTTGAGGGTTATTCGGACTCATGGGTAAAAGCCGCAATGGTTGGAATGTTGGAGGAGTGTAGTGGAATAGATGATTTTAATTCAGGTTATGGTCATCAACCATTAGGTCTTTCGTATCAAGAAAATTGGAGTGTTTACGCCCCCGATGGGGCTAATTCTAACACCGGTAAATCAAAGGGTTATTTAAGGTGGTATTACAGCGCCTCCGCAAACCAGTCCAATAACTATTGGTATGAAAGCCAAGGTGGTGCTAGTAGTACATCTTCATGGATAATTATTGGGGATTCAAAATCATTTACACTGCTTGTGCAAAAAAGCCATTTTAGGCAAACGTGCTGGACACCATATGCTTTTGGTGTTTTAGAAGATGCGACTGAAGATGTGTATAAGGGGTTCATACTGGGCTGCACAGCAAGAACTGGTAGAGGTACAAATTACACAGAGGATGGCACACAACAACGATGGAATAGTGGCGGTGTGAGTGGAGCAGCTTTTGTTATGCGTCCATTTTCAGGTAGTCATCAAAACCATAATTCCCCATTATTGTTTTACATACCAACCAAGCAAGCTTTTATTTCGAGCTCTGGAGCATTACTTCCAGCATCGAGTAGTATCTTTCTAACACTAAAAAACTTAGCTTATGATTCTGAAGGTTTTTTGCGCGGGATTTTACCAAATATTGAAAGTCTTGGTTCAAATTACAACTCAATAGTTCACGGTGAATTAAATTCAATTCATGGTTACGAAACTAACGAACAAGATAAAATGGTTGGTTTTGTATTTGAATATGTTGAATGCGCTCACAAACACGCATTGGGTTTGTTAATTTAGGTGAATATAATGTTTAAAGTCAGCTACTTACTGAAAAAATATTCTGTACCAAAGCAATATGTATTAATCAACCCAAGCCTGTATCAAATTAAGGGTAATGTGTTTGAGCAAAGCAAGGTGATAAAAGCATCATGTAAAGTTTTTTTATTTGAACGTCATTCTATGCAACTTGAGCAAATAACTACATGCAATGAGAATGGTGAATACAAATTTACTAATTTACCTAAGAAAAATTACTGCATAGCTGCACAACACCCGCTCAAAAAATTCAATATTACAATTCAAGATAATGTGGTGCCAAAATGATTACACCATCTTTAAAAGCTGGATTAGCACAACTGCAAGCACTGGTAGGTTATATAGATGCAGGCGAAGCTAGTGCAAGCATTGTCTATTACGACACACCGAAGCCAGATAGTCTAAGTGTTGTGCCTGCTGAGTTGGCAAAATTAGCAACCTTAACTCTTCCGAAGCCGTGCTTTAAACGCCTAAATTTAGACAGTATTGAGCTCCACCCAACGAATGACAGTCTTGCAATAAAAACAGGAACAGCGGTTTGGGCGAGACTATTTAATGGTTTAGGTGAGGCTGTTGCTGATTTTGAAATGGGTACAGATATTGTTCTAAATAACTATGATCTTGTGCTTGGTGCTACACAAAGACTTGAATCAATACTTTTAAAACCAAGCTTGTAAGGTGATTAAATGAGCGATAACTACGAGCATGATAAACCGTACTCGCTCACAGGGATTTATTTAGAAAATCCATCCCCAAGCGAACTCACAGCACCATATGATTTACATGCAACATATGATGTAAATTTGGTTGCTAATTACCTAAAAGCTATTATTAACACTAGTTTTATTGCTGAAATTTCAGGGTATAACTTACAACCAGTAGATAATCCTGGGTATTTAGAAGCTGTAATTAATTGTTCATTTTCAACCGATATCACAGGTCGGCAAGACATGAATAATTTAATTGGTGTGTCAAATGGTGTAGTTTCAAGTTTTCAAAAATCTCAACAAAAGCAATTTAAAATAGACGCACCTTATGCAAAGTCGAATTTAGAGATTTATAAGTGCGCTGCAGTTTATGAGCAAGCAAAAACACTTACTAATAATGCTGCTATTGAATTTGAAAAAACAGTAACGCTTACTAGCATAGTGAGAACTGTGTTTGAAAAATCCACAGGGTTAAAAAGCTCAGTTGAATTTGTTTGGCAAGAAACACAAAAATACTTTAAAGCAGATAATTTGGTTTTTGAAACAGCAAATAAACTGCGAATTGACAATACTATTGTTTGGCAAGATGTAATTAGATTACGTAAAAACATAACATATGCACATGAAGTAGCTCATATTTTTGAGAAGCGATTTAACTACGCATTTGATAAAAGTTTAGAACTAATTACAAAACATCATTTTGCATGGGATAAAGCAAAGCCCATCCACTATGTAAAGCACAAAGTTAAGCCTTGGGATAAACCTATTCTTCCTGATTTCACAGGATCAACAGATTTAAATTTTAATTGCTATTGCAATGAAGTTGATGCACACAATGTGATTTTAAATTTTGGTGCTGATGACTGCTTGCCAAAATATGAAGATAAAAAATGGTGGTACATCGTGAACCATGTGAAAGTAATCAGATTAGATACAAATACTGAAATTAATGTTTTAAGCGGAAGCTATAGCTCTGATAGAGGGAGTTGGTGCTGGAGTTATTCTTTGGTTGTTCCACCTAAAGAGTTGGTTAAGCTTGAACCTATAAATGACGAGCCAATTATCTTAAAAATTGAAGTGAATGGCACAACACATCTTATGTTTTATGAGGGTGAGCCTGAAACAAATAAAGAATTCGCAAGAACTACTCACACACTTAATGGACGTAGCATTACAGCTCTTTTAAGTGGTGATAAATACGCACCTTTAAGATCATATATTCAAGATAATGAATGGACCTCAGTTCAGCTCATCCAAGCTGAAATAGATCGTATTAATAGTGATATTGAGCTTAATTGGCAAATGTTTAATGAAAACGGTTGGATAGTGCAAGAGGGTAATTTTAGTTATATAAATTTAAGCCCAATAGATGCAATCAAGCAAGTTGTAGAAGCTGGTGGTGCATTTATTTATTCTGAAAAAGGAATAAAAACACTCTCCATTAAACCCAAGTACAAAAAAACATATTGGGATTCTTTGACTCTTGATGATTATGATCAAATCATCCCTGAAAGCTTTGTACTTAAGCATAAAATTAAAGAGTCTCATGAACAAAGGTTTAACAATGCAGTATTAATTAACTCTAAAACTGGTGACTCATATCAAATTCGACTAACTGGGACCGCTGGTGATATACCAGTCGAATCATTTTCTAGCCCATTGTTAGATGAGCTTAGTGCTGGATGGTGTGGTAAATCTTTGCTTGCAAGAGCTGGAGAGATTGAAGATCACGAGTTAACTATGCCAATCAATCAAGAAATTAAAGAAAGCACACCAGGTGATTTAGTTGCATTTAATGGTGAATGGTCAGGCATTGTTGATGCTGTTTCTGTGTCGTTTAGTCATGCATATGTAACGCAACAAGTTACAATCGAAAGGGTGATCAATGAGTAATCCGTATGACAGATTATTAAGACTACTACCCCAGCATCCTGAATATATTGCAACTATTATTAATGAGGACCATCCAAATTATCGAGTGCAATTAAACGATAATTCAGGGGTTGCAATGTGTACAAGCGCAGCAAAATTCCAGATGGGTGATCGAGTTTATATTTCAAATGGTGAAATTAAGCGACTCGCACCAATTGGAAATAGCTATTTGATTGAGGTGTAGCATGGCTGGAGTAAGACTTGAATTTGCACAATTTGGAAAATTCGACAGCTTTAATATCTATCGAAATCAAACATCAACCAGCATAAGCAATCTAGGTAACCCAATTGCAAACACCAGTACTATGTATTACGAAGACTTTAGTGTTGAGCAGAATAATGATTACTACTATCGGGTTGGTGTGATTCGAGATCAAAGCGAATCCATTAGTGATGAAATTTATGTGAAAACAGTGCTTGATTTTGACCCACCTTACAACCTCCAAGGTACATGGAACAACACTACACAATCGGTAGATCTAACATGGGAGTTTGATGAATGAGTGCAACTTACAGCATCAATAGAAGAGAGAACACCAATAGTGATTCAATTCAGATAGCATCCAACCTAACTGAAAAGTCGTATATTGATAATACGGTAGAGCCA
>NZ_JCAKNB010000024.1:0-7421 GCF_059515905.1 Acinetobacter sp. FY731
GGACATTTTGATTTAAGCTTATTTCCATATTGTTTCTTGTATTCAGCGAGTGAGATACTGGTCATTCAACCCCCATATCCGCTTCGTTCTCTTGAAATTGTTCTTGTAAGAGTTCTTCTTCTAAGTCGTGATTTGTCATGCTGCTACCTCATAACCTGATCGAACGCTATATTTTTTCTTTGCTAAGCGACTGGGCTTATAACGAATCACATAACACCCTTTGCACGCAGCCTCATAACAAGTGGATTGAGTACCGTCTTTCTTCTTTTTACCTTTGTATGTGAACCAAAATTCACTATCCAACGGCCAATATTCTTGACACTCAATACAAAGCTTTTCACGACCTAATTCCGTTTCAATGTATTTAGGTTTTGAGTTCATGCCACCACCTGCGCTTTCATTTTTGCTTTTAGTGCTGAGCGCTGATTACTGATTGTTTTTGCTTCTTTGCAAAACTCGCAACGACACTTATGTTTGTTGTATGCGTAAACAGTGCCATGATTAATTAGGGGGGGCATAAGCCAATCCTTCCAATTCTTCACACCAATCCAATGTGTACTGATCTCTCATGACAATCCTCCAATACGACACATAAACGTAATGTACATTCCGCCATACGATGGTCTGCTAAATGCCTTAAGCTCTTTTTTAAGCAATGTTTCGATATGTGCTCTAGTTTCAATTTTGTATGGCATTGAGCTTTTAAAAATTCGACCAGAGTTTTGATAAGCTTCGATCGTAACTGTCATTTTTTGACGGTTTATTTCTGTTACCTGAACTTCTACACTCACACCCCACCCCCAACTCTTGAATCATTCCAATTGCATTCAACAATCGTTAAACCGTCATGTTGAAAACGAGACCAAAGACGATCACCTAAATCTTTTTGAAGTTCTTCAATCGTCATATTTGAAATAAGCATCGTTGCTTTTTTTGCGTCATAACGTGAGTACAAAACCTTGTGCACTAACTGCAATCTGTTCTCATGACGATCATGCAAGCCGTATTCATCAAGAATTAATAAATCGTATTCAGTGAAGCGATGAATCGCACTAGCTTCACTGTCATCGGCTTTTTTCCAAGCATTGGCAATTTCATTCGCCATATCTTCAGAAGTGATATAACGAGCGTATTTACGTTTGTTGAGCACGTTTTTAGCCACTGAACACGACAAATGCGTTTTACCTGTTCCAGTACGTCCAACCATGATCAAATTGCGATTCATGCTGTTGTTAATATCTTTTGCGAATGTTGAGCACTGAGTTAAAGCAATTTCTTGCCCTTTATTTTTCACTTGGTAGTTTTTAAACCCACTCTCAGCATGACGACTTGGTAGCATTGCTCCTGCAAAGTGTTTTTCACGAACAGATTGATTTACTTCTGATTCGTGTTTGATATGGACTTGCTTAATCAAATCCTTTGCGCATGATTTACAAACAACACGACCAAATAGATTTACTTTCAACTCGTTGTGCTCAATGCAAAGTTCTTGCGTTTGTTGAACATTAAAATTCATAGCTGACACCATAGAATTCATATCAAGCCCCCCAAATCAACCGTACCTGTCGCTGGAGCGTATTCTTGAACCTCACCCCACTTGTGATTTACATCACGGCTTGAAGTTTGTTTTTCAGAGAATGATTTTTTGTTTTGTGCTTTCTCGAATTCTTGAATAATCCAAACTGCAAATTTTCGTGTTCTTTGGTTTTCAGTAAGATCAATCTTGTTTTCCCAATGCGCATTGAAATTTCCAAGATGCAACTTGAAATCAGACATAGCTAAAACTTCATCAGCTCGGTTGCTAAATCGTGATTGGAAAATGATGTTTTTCAGTGAATCAAGATTTGGATTCCACTCGTTAGAAAATTCTTGTGCGTGACCACACACTGGTTGTTCTTGGTTGTTATTGGTAGTTAATAATAGTTTGTGTGACTCTGCGTCACTGCTTTGTGTGCTTAAAGTCACTGCTTCTTGCATTAAAGTCACTGCTTGTGTGCTTAAAGTCACTGCTTCATCTTCATTGAAGTGGTGACTTTGCGTCACTACTTCCGTCTTTAAAGTCACTGCTTTTTTAATATTTTCAGCAATAAATTTATATTTTGAATTACACCCTCTAACCTTTTTTGAGATCAAAAAACCAAGTTCTTCTAACTTTTTCAGGTGTAGACAAACAACACGATTTGATAGTCCTGTGTCATCCATTAAGGTTTGTACAGTTGGATAGCAAATACCCGTTTCATAATCCGCATACGTCGCTAAGGTGATAGCTACGTGTTTAGTTGTTGAGTGCATCTTTACAGCTCGAATTCCTGTCACGTAGTTGAATTTACTCTCCGACATAGCTTGTCGCTCTTGTTTTGGAAATCGAACAACTTCAGCTTGATAGCTTTGTTGCTCTTGTGCTAAATTTGATTTCATGTTCAATTCCTACCGTATTTTGAACAACCGAAAAGCCTGATCTCAGAAATCAGGCTTTTTCTATTTGTATTGGTGAAAGATATTTTTCTGCTTGCTTTCTTAAAGCTTTATCCGCAGCAGTTGCACATTCGATAATTCTTTGAAAAATAATGTGTGCTTCTTCGTACTCTTGAGGAGTTACGATGTTGTCTTCTAAAACATCATGAACTTTTTGATTAGCTTGTCCGCTTGCAACATTCGTTTGCAGCATCGCTTCAATAATATTCATTTCATGATGACAATCTGGATCAACATCCACAGGTACAAGAACAAAACCTAATTTGTGTGCCCAAACTTTTAATACCGCAGGGTTCTGTGTATACATCATCATCGCTTCAAACTTTTTAAGGCTTGGCAGATGATCTGACATGTTTGGATTTGCGTAGTTGCAAATCGTGTTGTGTGAATCCCCTGTTAATTCAGAAATATCCTTAGGTGTAACACCAGGAGTAAGTCTGATCATCTTATGTAAAGCTGTTTTTGTTTCTTTACTTATTTCCATTGTGAATCCTTGCTGTATTTCACGTTTATTTAAAGCGATCACTGATTGATAATTGGTTTAAGCAGTAAGTGGTTGTACTAAACCCTTTAATGTTGGACATAAATCTGTAGCTTTAAATTCCCCTTTAGTTACCATCTCAGCTCTCAGGGCTACAAGTTCAGACATGTTCCAACGCCCATTTATGTAGCCACTGATATTTGATTGACTAACCTTTAGAGCTTTTGCAGTGGATACTTGTCCGCCAAGGTAATCCACAAGCTCTTGGTAAATGGTATCCATAAACCACCTCAAAATATTAGTAACCCATTAATAATATTAGCACTCTAATATTTAGTCAATAAGTATTCTTATTTGATTTAATATTAGTTGCCTAATATGCTTAATAAAGCACTTAGAGGTAGTAAAAATGCTTAAAGACCGACTTAAAGAAGCTAGAAAAAAGGCAAAGAAATCACAAAAAGATGTTGTTGATGCTATTGGTATTACTCAATCCGCATTAAGTCAGCTTGAGACAGGTGCTGTCTCCTCTTCATCACACTTGCCTGCAATTGCTAGGTTTTTGAATGTTGATTCTTATTGGTTGCAAACAGGCGAAGGCGAAATGCTTGTAAGCGCATCTCAGGATAATGGCTTCAACAATGTAAGTTTTGATGTGCCAACATTAAGAAAAATTCCATTACTTGATTTTGTACAAGCAGGTATTTTTCATGAATGTGGTTATGACGGCATTAACCCTAAAGGTGAGTCTTATACAACTTACGAGAGCAATAAACCTGAGTGTGTATTTTCACTAGAAGTTTCAGGATTGAGCATGACGCCTGAATTTAATCCAGGTGACAAGTTAGTAGTTGATGGATCAAAAGCCCCATATCCTGGTTGTTATGTGATTGCGCAGAATGGTAGTCATGAAGCTACTTTTAAAAAGTATCGAGCTATTGGGTATGATGAGCATGGAAGAGAAACCTTTGAATTAGTTCCATTAAATCCTGACTTTCCAACAATGTGCTCTACCCAACAAGAAATTAGAATTATTGGTGTAATTGTTGAGCATGTAAGAAGTTTTAAAAAATAATCAAGAAGTGAAATCCCAATGATCGCAACACTCAACAAATCTAAAACAGCACTCACAATTAATCGCCAAGAATTTAAATTAGCTTTAGAAAAAATCAGTGCAGGGATTGATAAGCAGATAGCTTCACTCAAGAAGGCTAAACAAGGGTATGACGCTAAGGAAATGGCGAATGAGACCATTAATGAGCTAAATATCTTTGAAGCAATTATAGAGGGATTTAACGAAGCAGAAGGCACTAGTTTAAAGCTAGCAGACATCACCAACCTTGAAACGGCTCAAGGATGGATTGATGAGTTTTTAGAGAAGTATTCTGAGTCTTGATTAAGCAACACCACCCCACTTTGTGGGGTTTTAATAAGAGCTATAGATCCTGCTATAGAGTGAAAGCCCATGCCAGCAATAGTTTTATATTCAAGGAAAGATAATGTCTAGCGTACAATTAAACTATATATATAATTTACTATTCAAAGTTCAGGTATTACAGCGATCTGGCGAATCTTTTATGTCATTATTCAATGATATAATGAGCTATTCAGACCACCGTTTTCAATCCATATCACCATGGGGTAAATGGGGCGATGGTGGGAATGATGGTTACATTTATGATGATGGACATTACTTTCAAGTTTATGCTCCTAAACCAAATACTCAATGGAATCCACCTAATGCTTTTAGAAAAGCAAAACAAGACTTTCATAAGTTGGGAGAAAAGTGGAGTAATATAAGAAAATATAGTTTTGTGATAAATGATCGTTTTGAGGGTTCACCAGCTCCTTTAAACAATGAACTAGATTTATTTAGACAAGAAACAGCCTTGGAATTATGTGAGTCTTTTGATTCAAGAAAACTATTACTTAGATTTAATAACTTAGAGCACAACTTAAAAGATATTATTGTTGGAGCCGTTCCAAATATTGAAGAAGTTAATATTAATTTTTATTATTCTGAAATAAATACCCTATTAATATATTTAGCCGATAAGGCACATAGTTCTAAATTCTCTCTTTTAGAAATCAATGTTCCTGATTTTGAAAGGAAAATATTACTAAACAATCTAAGTCCACAAATTGCAGATGAGCTTCGAAATAATATAAAAAAAGTCCAACTTATAGATGATTACTTAGACTCAGTTAAAGGGGGTATCTCACAAGAAATTAGCACATACATTCATGAAGTTTATGAACAAAGTAAACTCTTATTTTGTGGTCAAGAAGATGAGATTGATTTACAATATGCATGGATTAGAGATGAACTTATCCCACCAGAAATCAGAAACAATCCAATACATAGAATGACTCTTGCAGGATATAGGGCTGTTTCCTCGATTGTTTTGGCTAAATACTTTGAAAGTTGTGACGTCTATGAACATCCTGACAGCTTTACTACCTCATAAGCACACTCCATTCTCCGAGTCTTTAATTGGTATTGCTGGATTTCTTAATTCAATTATCCCGACCAATAGCATATCAATTGATGAATTGTGGGCTTTAGTTGAAATTAAACAAAAAAGCTATCCATGTAATATAAATTTTGAACAAATGATCCTAGCAATAGATATTTTATTTGCAATTAATATTATTAATCTAAACATTGATGGACGAATTCAGAAGATATCCTCATGAATTTAATAAAAATTGAATCTGATTTAGAGAGTTTCAAAACAATCAAATTTAATCCAACCGGATTAAGCATTATTTTGGGTGATGATCCTGTTAATGCTACCGAAGATGGTGGCAGTAATGGAGTTGGTAAAACCCTAAGTCTAGCGATTCTACATCATTGTTTAGGTGCAAAGAATTCAATACCTAAAATATCAACTAAAATGCCTAAAAAGCATTTTACCTTAGAATATGATTTCAACAACAATAAGAATGTGATTTCTAGATCTACCATAGGTAATCATATAACTATCAATAAAAATGAATATAATCTTCGTACATTAAGAGAATATTTAAATAATGCAGGTTTCTTTTATATTCCTGAAAATTCTGAATATTTAACATTTCGAAGCTTAATTAAGCGTTTTTCTCGCTTAACAAAAAAAGATTGTGATCACCCTCTGTCTACTGAATCTGAAAAAGATTATGTTGCTTTATTGAATTCCTTACATCTATTAGGAATGGATATATCTTTAGCCATCACAAAGAAAAAATTAAAAACTAAACTTGACTTAATAACCCAAGAGCTAAAATCCTTCAAGGATAGCAACACAATAAAATCATTAGTTCTTAATGGAAAAAATCCAAAAATACATCTAGATAAAACAGCTCATGAAATCGAACTACTAGAAAAAAAATTGAAAAATTTTGAGATTGTTGATGATTTTAAAATAATAGAGCGAGAAGCTAATGCACTAAAAAATCTAATTTCTAACAATGAAAAAGAAATTTCTATCCTTGAATTCAATAAAGCTAATATCGAAAAATCACTAAAAATAACTCCTGATATTTCAAAATCAGATCTATATAAAATGTATAATGGTTTAGAATCTATTTTTAAGCCTGAAATACTTAAACACTTTGATGCTGTTGAAAACTTTCATAATACAATTGCAAAAAATAGAGACCTTCGACTAAAAAATGATCTTATTGAAATTAGCAATAAAATCATTGAATTAACACTACAAAATAAAATTAATATAAAAAACCAACAAGATAAAGTTAACTACTTACAAGGAAAAAGTGCACTTGACGAATATACTGTTATTGCTAATAAACTTGTAGATTTAAGAAATACATATGAAACTGTAAATAATTTTCTTAACTTGGAAACACAATTAAATAAACAAAAACTTGATATTCAAGAACTAATGATAAAAGAAGATAGACGAGCCTTAGAACTCATTGAAAATAATCCTTTAAACGAAAAAGATTTAATCTTTAAAGATATTATTGAACATTTATATGAAGATGCTGCAGCTGGAATCATCTTAGAAAACAATACAGGTATTAACCAAATTCGATACAACTTAAAGATTGCAGTTGATGGCTCTGATTCTGATGGGATTGATAATGCAAGTGTACTCGCCTTTGATGTGTTAAATTTATTTAATGGAAGCAACCACAATATTAACTTCCTTTGGCATGACAATAGGCTATTCGCTGATATTAATCCTAAAGCAAGAGCATCTTGGTTTAAGTATATCATCCAAAGATTAAAGTCAACAAATAAACAATATATTGCATCACTAAATAATGAAAATCTATTAAGTATGCGAGAGTATTTAACTCTTGAAGAGTTTTCAGAAATTAAAAAATGTATTATTCTTAACCTGAAAGGTGATAAACCAGAGAATAAATTACTTGGTGTACAAATAGAAAATTATATAGAAAATATTACAAATTAAATCGAATAAGCTCCATCCAACCCACCCAGTGTGGGTTTTCTTTT
>NZ_JCAKNB010000025.1:0-7167 GCF_059515905.1 Acinetobacter sp. FY731
AAAAGAAAACCCACACTGGGTGGGTTGGATGGAGCTTATTCGATTTAATTTGTAATATTTTCTATATAATTTTCTATTTGTACACCAAGTAATTTATTCTCTGGTTTATCACCTTTCAGGTTAAGAATAATACATTTTTTAATTTCTGAAAACTCTTCAAGAGTTAAATACTCTCGCATACTTAATAGATTTTCATTATTTAGTGATGCAATATATTGTTTATTTGTTGACTTTAATCTTTGGATGATATACTTAAACCAAGATGCTCTTGCTTTAGGATTAATATCAGCGAATAGCCTATTGTCATGCCAAAGGAAGTTAATATTGTGGTTGCTTCCATTAAATAAATTTAACACATCAAAGGCGAGTACACTTGCATTATCAATCCCATCAGAATCAGAGCCATCAACTGCAATCTTTAAGTTGTATCGAATTTGGTTAATACCTGTATTGTTTTCTAAGATGATTCCAGCTGCAGCATCTTCATATAAATGTTCAATAATATCTTTAAAGATTAAATCTTTTTCGTTTAAAGGATTATTTTCAATGAGTTCTAAGGCTCGTCTATCTTCTTTTATCATTAGTTCTTGAATATCAAGTTTTTGTTTATTTAATTGTGTTTCCAAGTTAAGAAAATTATTTACAGTTTCATATGTATTTCTTAAATCTACAAGTTTATTAGCAATAACAGTATATTCGTCAAGTGCACTTTTTCCTTGTAAGTAGTTAACTTTATCTTGTTGGTTTTTTATATTAATTTTATTTTGTAGTGTTAATTCAATGATTTTATTGCTAATTTCAATAAGATCATTTTTTAGTCGAAGGTCTCTATTTTTTGCAATTGTATTATGAAAGTTTTCAACAGCATCAAAGTGTTTAAGTATTTCAGGCTTAAAAATAGATTCTAAACCATTATACATTTTATATAGATCTGATTTTGAAATATCAGGAGTTATTTTTAGTGATTTTTCGATATTAGCTTTATTGAATTCAAGGATAGAAATTTCTTTTTCATTGTTAGAAATTAGATTTTTTAGTGCATTAGCTTCTCGCTCTATTATTTTAAAATCATCAACAATCTCAAAATTTTTCAATTTTTTTTCTAGTAGTTCGATTTCATGAGCTGTTTTATCTAGATGTATTTTTGGATTTTTTCCATTAAGAACTAATGATTTTATTGTGTTGCTATCCTTGAAGGATTTTAGCTCTTGGGTTATTAAGTCAAGTTTAGTTTTTAATTTTTTCTTTGTGATGGCTAAAGATATATCCATTCCTAATAGATGTAAGGAATTCAATAAAGCAACATAATCTTTTTCAGATTCAGTAGACAGAGGGTGATCACAATCTTTTTTTGTTAAGCGAGAAAAACGCTTAATTAAGCTTCGAAATGTTAAATATTCAGAATTTTCAGGAATATAAAAGAAACCTGCATTATTTAAATATTCTCTTAATGTACGAAGATTATATTCATTTTTATTGATAGTTATATGATTACCTATGGTAGATCTAGAAATCACATTCTTATTGTTGTTGAAATCATATTCTAAGGTAAAATGCTTTTTAGGCATTTTAGTTGATATTTTAGGTATTGAATTCTTTGCACCTAAACAATGATGTAGAATCGCTAGACTTAGGGTTTTACCAACTCCATTACTGCCACCATCTTCGGTAGCATTAACAGGATCATCACCCAAAATAATGCTTAATCCGGTTGGATTAAATTTGATTGTTTTGAAACTCTCTAAATCAGATTCAATTTTTATTAAATTCATGAGGATATCTTCTGAATTCGTCCATCAATGTTTAGATTAATAATATTAATTGCAAATAAAATATCTATTGCTAGGATCATTTGTTCAAAATTTATATTACATGGATAGCTTTTTTGTTTAATTTCAACTAAAGCCCACAATTCATCAATTGATATGCTATTGGTCGGGATAATTGAATTAAGAAATCCAGCAATACCAATTAAAGACTCGGAGAATGGAGTGTGCTTATGAGGTAGTAAAGCTGTCAGGATGTTCATAGACGTCACAACTTTCAAAGTATTTAGCCAAAACAATCGAGGAAACAGCCCTATATCCTGCAAGAGTCATTCTATGTATTGGATTGTTTCTGATTTCTGGTGGGATAAGTTCATCTCTAATCCATGCATATTGTAAATCAATCTCATCTTCTTGACCACAAAATAAGAGTTTACTTTGTTCATAAACTTCATGAATGTATGTGCTAATTTCTTGTGAGATACCCCCTTTAACTGAGTCTAAGTAATCATCTATAAGTTGGACTTTTTTTATATTATTTCGAAGCTCATCTGCAATTTGTGGACTTAGATTGTTTAGTAATATTTTCCTTTCAAAATCAGGAACATTGATTTCTAAAAGAGAGAATTTAGAACTATGTGCCTTATCGGCTAAATATATTAATAGGGTATTTATTTCAGAATAATAAAAATTAATATTAACTTCTTCAATATTTGGAACGGCTCCAACAATAATATCTTTTAAGTTGTGCTCTAAGTTATTAAATCTAAGTAATAGTTTTCTTGAATCAAAAGACTCACATAATTCCAAGGCTGTTTCTTGTCTAAATAAATCTAGTTCATTGTTTAAAGGAGCTGGTGAACCCTCAAAACGATCATTTATCACAAAACTATATTTTCTTATATTACTCCACTTTTCTCCCAACTTATGAAAGTCTTGTTTTGCTTTTCTAAAAGCATTAGGTGGATTCCATTGAGTATTTGGTTTAGGAGCATAAACTTGAAAGTAATGTCCATCATCATAAATGTAACCATCATTCCCACCATCGCCCCATTTACCCCATGGTGATATGGATTGAAAACGGTGGTCTGAATAGCTCATTATATCATTGAATAATGACATAAAAGATTCGCCAGATCGCTGTAATACCTGAACTTTGAATAGTAAATTATATATATAGTTTAATTGTACGCTAGACATTATCTTTCCTTGAATATAAAACTATTGCTGGCATGGGCTTTCACTCTATAGCAGGATCTATAGCTCTTATTAAAACCCCACAAAGTGGGGTGGTGTTGCTTAATCAAGACTCAGAATACTTCTCTAAAAACTCATCAATCCATCCTTGAGCCGTTTCAAGGTTGGTGATGTCTGCTAGCTTTAAACTAGTGCCTTCTGCTTCGTTAAATCCCTCTATAATTGCTTCAAAGATATTTAGCTCATTAATGGTCTCATTCGCCATTTCCTTAGCGTCATACCCTTGTTTAGCCTTCTTGAGTGAAGCTATCTGCTTATCAATCCCTGCACTGATTTTTTCTAAAGCTAATTTAAATTCTTGGCGATTAATTGTGAGTGCTGTTTTAGATTTGTTGAGTGTTGCTATCATTATGCTTCCCTTATGTTGGGTTTATGGTTTTACTAATGCAATTTCTAATCGACCAACAAAGTTAATCGAGTTTAATTCCTCATTGGTAATAAACTCATCTGGATATCTTGTCTTGTCAGGATTATCACTTGATAAGCGCACGGTTTTACCACTAGAAAAGCTCACAAAAATCCGCTTCATTCTTAGTTCGTTGTTATGTGTAAACACATAAACATCGCCGTTTTTTAAGTGATCAGGGTCTTTGTCTGATACATCTACAAATAATGGACTATCAGGCGCAACAGTAGGCCACATACTATATTCAGCAGAATAGATAATTCTCAGATTTTCAGGCTTGGTTTGAACCCCCATAATTTTCAAAATATATGGATCTATATCTAGGTATTCACTTACATCCTCTAAGAAGTGTTCAATACCAGAACCACAAGAAGCCTTAATATCTTTATAAACAGGAATTCTTACATTTGTGGATTTTCGCTCGCCGCTTCTGAATTCAATTGGAGCGATTTTTATATCATTATCTACTCTTTGATGTGATCCATTACCAGTAGCTAACCATGTAGCATTAACATTAAGGAACTTGGCAGCCCGTACCAAGTTTTCCCCTTCCATTGTTTTCGACTTCCCTGAAAGCCAATCACTAACAGAAGGTGGCTTAACCCCAACTGCACGCGCAAGCTCTACACCTTTTATTTTTTTAGATGGTAGAACTTCCATTGAGTATCTAAGACGTTCGGCAAGAGTGTTCATACAGCAATCCTTACAATGTTAGGCAATCCTAACATAAATTAAATTAGGTATTCCTATTGATTAAATATAAGGAATGCCTAATAATATTGTTGTTAATTAGGAGAACATTATGAATGACAAGCAATTCATTAAAGCTCTCGGTGGTCCATGTTCTGTGGCTCGAATGCTGGGAATCAAACCTCCATCCGTTTGTGGCTGGGAGAGAATTCCAGAAGATAAAAAAATTCGATTGGCAGTTATTGCTGAAGATATGGGTGTGACCACTCGTAAAGAGCTTTTCCCTGATACATATCAGGAAATCTGGATAGAACTGCGCAGTAAAGCAGTTGCATAGAGGAAAAATTATGAGTCTTGATAAGAAATCCACACATGTTCGTTTATCTCCTGAAATTCATGAACGAGCAAAAACACTTGCTGAAATTAAAGGTAAAGACCTAGCTCAATACTTGGCATTTCTTCTTGAAAAAGAAATCGTGGGTGAGTGGCATGTACTTAATCTACAAGCAAAATCTTTTGAGCGCTTGGGATTAGGAGCTTTAGTAAGGGATTTATCTACAGAGGTGAGCTTTTCAGAGGGATTGGAAGGGATTCATCGGGATTTAGACAAAGAAAAAGCCTGATTAGTGAGATCAGGCTTTTGGTAATTCAAAACTTTAGAAGGCATTGAATATGAAATCAAATTTAGCACAAGAACAACAAAGCTATCAAGCTGAAGTTGTTCGATTTCCAAAACAAGAGCGACAAGCTATGTCGGAGAATAAGTTCGATAAAGGCTATGTGATGTCTAGTCGTCTTTATCGCTATGAAGTACGCCCATTCTTAAGCGATGCGGCTAAAAATGTATATGCGGAGCTAGAGGATCGTATTAATGGCTTTAAAGACAAAGTGACTGATCATGTTAGCTACTCTCAGCTGCAAGGTGGAAAATTACCTGGTTCTAAGAAAATGGGAACAGCTACGGTTAGAAGAGGTTTAAAAGAACTTCTTGATTTTGGTGTGATTTCTATTGTTAGTGAAAGCAGTCGTAAAGGAAATGAATACCAAATCAATGAGATTTCATTGGTTGAGCACTTTCAAAATGAAAGTACCACTTCCAAAAATGAAGCGCTTTCAAAAGTGAAGTGTGAGCACTTTCAAAATGAAAGCGCTAGCACTTCCAAAACTGAAGACACAATAGAATTACTTAATAGAATTAATTATAGAAAAGAAGAAGAGGAAGAACGCACGAATTTTCAAGCGCAAAATCGAACTCTGAATTTCATCGAATATCACACACAAGATCGCATACCAACATCTTTCAAAAACCTTTGTCAAAAATATTCAGTTGAACAAGATTTTGTTGCTCAAGCCAAAGTAAGTTTCCCTAACCACTCTGAACAACAAATTCAGAAAGTTTTATCTGATCTCGCTCAGTGGTCATTGTCAGTAAGTAATTTCATGCCTCAAAAATGGATGAGCATCTGGCTTGATTTCATGAAGCGTGAGCCAACAGCGAAAGAGCAACAGGCAGCACAAAACAAAAAATCATTCTCTGAAAAACAAACTTTAAGCCGTGACGTAAACCAAAAATGGGGTGAAGTTCAGCAATACGCACCTGCAACAGGTGAAGTTGATTTGGAGGGTTTGATATGAATTCTATGGTGTCAGCTATGAATTTTAATGTTCAACCAACGCAAGAGCTTTGCATTGAGCACAACGAGTTGAAAGTAAATCTATTTGGTCGTGTTGTTTGTAAATCATGCGCAAAGGATTTGATTAAGCAAGTCCATATCAAACACGAATCAGAAGTAAATCAATCTGTTCGTGAAAAACACTTTGCAGGAGCAATGCTACCAAGTCGTCATGCTGAGAGTGGGTTTAAAAACTACCAAGTGAAAAATAAAGGGCAAGAAATTGCTTTAACTCAGTGCTCAACATTCGCAAAAGATATTAACAACAGCATGAATCGCAATTTGATCATGGTTGGACGTACTGGAACAGGTAAAACGCATTTGTCGTGTTCAGTGGCTAAAAACGTGCTCAACAAACGTAAATACGCTCGTTATATCACTTCTGAAGATATGGCGAATGAAATTGCCAATGCTTGGAAAAAAGCCGATGACAGTGAAGCTAGTGCGATTCATCGCTTCACTGAATACGATTTATTAATTCTTGATGAATACGGCTTGCATGATCGTCATGAGAACAGATTGCAGTTAGTGCACAAGGTTTTGTACTCACGTTATGACGCAAAAAAAGCAACGATGCTTATTTCAAATATGACGATTGAAGAACTTCAAAAAGATTTAGGTGATCGTCTTTGGTCTCGTTTTCAACATGACGGTTTAACGATTGTTGAATGCAATTGGAATGATTCAAGAGTTGGGGGTGGGGTGTGAGTCAAACATTAGATGATGTTCTTGAATTTGTTTCAAATGCCTCTTACTCAAATTTGAGTGATATAGCGGATGAAATCCAAGAAAGAGGCTATGCATTTGAGTGTTATGAATGTGAAACACATGAATGTGAAGAGCATGATTCATCGGAAGATGTTGAAGATGCTAAGCGGGAACTTTTGCAAAGTCTTGCTCGTAGATTAGATCAATTTGGTTTGGATGACATGCTTGAAGAGCTTAAAAGCGAGTGTGAGCTTGTGGGTGTGAATCTAAAAATTAAGGTTCCAGCATGAAAAAACAACACAGTGCCGTAAAGCAAACAGAAAAAATTGTACATGTTTTAAAAAATGCGATTCAAAGCAAAGGGCGATTTAGCACGATGGATATTGCTGAATGGACAGGTTTATCAAGATTCTCTGCGAATGTAATTTCAAGACAGTTGGTTAAGGAAGGTTATTTAACTGCAGATGGATGCAAGCCATTAGGTTTTAAAGCGACAGATAAGGCGAAGCAATTATTTTGGGTGGCTACATGACAAATCATGACTTAGAAGAAGAACTCTTACAAGAACAATTTCAAGAGAACGAAGCGGATATGGGGGTTGAATGACCAGTATCTCACTCGCTGAATACAAGAAACAATATGGAAATAAGCTTAAATCAAAATGTCC
>NZ_JCAKNB010000026.1:0-6872 GCF_059515905.1 Acinetobacter sp. FY731
TACGTAGTGCACGCATGACTTCAATACCTTTAATTGTGGCATAAGCAGTCTTCATAGATTTGAATCCTAATGTGGCCCTGATGATTCGCTTTAACTTACCATGATCACATTCAATGACATTATTTTTATACTTAATCTGCCTGTGCTCAATATCTACTGGACATTTTCCTTCTCGCTTTAATCGTGATAAAGCATGGCCATAGGTCGCTGCTTTATCTGTATTGATGACCCGTGGAATTTGCCATTTTTTCACCGTATTGAAGATCTTTCCTAGAAAACTATAGGCTGATTTACTGTTCCGTCTAGCGGAAAGGTAAAAGTCAATCGTATGACCCCATTGATCAACTGCACGATACAGGTAAGTCCATCGCCCCTTCACTTTGATATAAGTCTCATCCATATGCCATGAATGTAAATCTGTAGGATTACGCCAATACCAGCGTAACCGTTTTTCCATTTCTGGAGCATAACGCTGAACCCAACGATAAATTGTACTGTGATCCACATTTATGCCTCGTTCAGCGAGCATTTCTTGAAGTTCACGATAGCTGATGCCATATTTACAATACCAACGAACAGCCCAAAGAATGATTTCACCTTGAAAGTGCCGACCGTGGAAGGGATTCATCTGCTGTATCTCGAAATAAATAAGATATTTAGCTTATCATGTCAGCCTATTTGCAACAGTGCCATTTGGGATCTCAATGTCGAGATGTAGCGTATCGCCATTTTTACTCAAGTTATTAACTTTGGCAGTCCCTTCAATATGACCATATAAGTTATGACCACCATTTTCAGCACCTACTTTTGCAGAGCGTTCAATATTCACTTCATCGCCCACTTTTAAGTATTTCAGGCTTTGTTGCATAAACATTCAAAAGCTGAGTTTTCCCCAATCCATTCAAATTTAAGTGACAACTTGGGTGTGAGGTCTACCTAATTCCGTAAATCTATTCAGAACTGCCACACGCGCATGAACTTCATTGACCTGACTTTGAAAATGTCTTGCCGTCAGCTTATCTCCTAATAATTTGATGCAATGCATCTTGGTTTCCACCAAACTGCGACGGTGATAGCCCGACCATTTTTCCCATAGGGTTCTGCCTAAATGCTTAACCGTTTGAAGTAACTCATTTCGTTCTATTGAACTGATTTTAGAATCTTTCCAGGGCTTGGCATTCTTCCTGGGTGGAATTACTGCATGTGCTTGACGATCTGAAATCACTTGTCTGCAGCACTTCGTGTCGTACGCCCCATCGGTATAGACAGAATCTATTCGCTCATTTGGTGGGATTTGATCCAGTAAATCACCTAGTACTTGTGAATCACTGACATTATTTGTCGTAAGCTGAACGGCACGTATTTGCAGTGTTTCAGCATCTATACCAATATGCAGTTTACGCCATTGCCGACGGTATTCAGGCTGATGTTTCTTACGCTTCCATTCACCTTCACCTAAAAATTTTAAACCCGTAGAGTCGACGAGTAGGTGTAACCCATCACGACTTTTCTGATAGCTTATCGCAATATCAATATGCTTTTGTCGTCTACAGAGGGTGGAGTACGAATATCACTGATATTCGGGGCTGCTCAGCCACAGAGTTTAATCAGGCTTTGAGCAAAGCCAGTGACCATACGTAAAGAAAGACGGAATAGAGATTTGATCATTAAACAGCATTGAATCGCTGTATCGGAATAAGTTTGATTTCGTCCGTGCTTGCCTTGTGGTTGTGCATACCATTGGGTCTTAGGATCAAACCAGATTGAAATATTTCCTCGCTTGATTAAAGCTTGGTTATACGAGGACCAATTGGTTGTACGGTAAGTTTTAGGTGCAGGCTTCTTCATCTGGAAATTATATTGCTAAAGAAGCCCTCAAGAATAGCTTTGTACAACAAAGCCATCATGACTGAAAAAGAATTCGATTCAAGTGGGATAATTTCTGCCGAAACAATATGATCAGCGTTAAGGAAAAAATCTTTTTTTAATTGAATTAACATTTTTTATTCTCGAGTAAAAAACAAGCAATATTTATAACATATAAATTCAAAAAGTATAAAAATCGGCGAAATTTCAATTGAACAAAGCACTGTAGCAAGTTGCTACAGTGCCTTCATTTTATTTTTTCAGCATTTTTTTCAGCAAATTTTCCAGCTCTTGTAAATTTTGCTCATCAAATTCACTCATTTTTAATGACACTTTTAAAATGTTGTGATCAAACTTGATATTCCCTGCGACTTTTCCATCATATTCAATTTTATGCACGATTGACGTTTTAATTGGCTCTTTGTTTTCTTTCGACTTTAAAATTTTTTCTGCCAATAAGGCCAGTTTTGTTTGCTCAACTTCTTTTTTCAGTAATTTCGCCCAAGCTTCTAGCAGTGCTTTTTTAGCATTACTGTAATTCTCTTCGTAATCTGAAAGAAACTTTTTCACAGCTGTGGCGGCAGTGCGTGCCAACAATGTCGGTTGTTGTTCTAAATCGGCAATCAGTTCTTTCGGTATTTTTTCGAAAGATAGATATTTATACATATCCTCTCGATTCATGCCTAATGATTTTGCCAGCTTTTGCTTGTTCTTTTTTAATTTCTCATCCAGAGAACTCAGACCGACATAAATTTCATAATCTGTTAAGTCTTCCCGTTTTAAATTCTCAGCCAAGGTTAACAGTGCAACTTCTTCATCTGATGCATCGATGACAATCACTTCAATAGTGTTTTTATTGAGAACTTGATGCGCTTTCAAGCGTCGTTCACCTGCAATTAACTCATATTTGTCCTGTACTCGCCGAACTGCAATCGGCTGCAATAATCCAATCTCCTCAATTGAGGCCGCTAAATCTTCAATATCTTGCTGATTGAATATTTTTCGTGGCTGATTGGGACTAGGTTGAATGTCTGTAATTTGGACATTACGACGTAATTCTTTCACATCGTTGACATGCTCTTGCTGAGCTTGTTGATGCTTTTGAGTATTTTGCTGAAGACGTTGTGCCAACAATTCTTTTGTACTTACCATAGGATTCTCAGAGTGCTTTTATTCAACACGATTGATGATTTCTTTCGCTAAATCTTGGAACGCTTTACGAACTTTAGAATTTTTATCTACGCCCAATAATGGCTGTTGTAAAATTGCTGCTTGATTGACTTTCGTACTCATTGGAATGGTCGTTTTTAACAATTCGCCGACCTGGCTTAAAGCTTCATCTCGTATCAGTTTACAGACGTTTTGACGTTCATCATGTTTAATCAGCAAAGCACCTAACAGTTTCAATTCGGGATTGACCCGTCTTATTTTACTTAAATGGTTAATTAAGTCCGTGACACCATATAAGCCATATTGTGAACCGGATTCAATCGGCACCATAACATGGGTAGATGCAGCCAAGGCATTACTGGTCAGAAGTTTTAGGCTTGGAGGACAGTCAATCAGGATGAAATCATATAATCCTTTTAATAATTCCAACTTGTTAGAGAGCTCTTCAGAGGGTCTTGGGGCATCATCTTTAAGTTGGTCTTCTGTTTTACCTAAAGTAAGTGAACCATAAATTAAAGAAACATTTTTAAAATTGGTTTCTTCTTGTAAGGCATCAGACAATAGGCTCAAATCACCTAACAGTAATTCAGCAGAAGTGGTTTCAACCTCACTCGGATGTCTTAATCCGATATGTAAACTTGCATTGGCTTGTGGATCTAAATCAATCACCAATACTTTATGCCCCAAGTCTGCTAGCTCTGCAGCCAGATGAACAACCGTGGTGGTCTTCCCGCAACCACCCTTATGGTTTGCTACAGCAATAATTTTAGTCGATTTATTTGTCATATCAGACCCCATTCGAATGATCCTAATATAGTAGAACTTGTAGCAAGTTGCTACACTTTATTTGAATGATATTAAAGTACGAATCAATATCTGCTAACAAAGAAAACAAATTAAAGTTTTATATAAAATATAGCTAGCTAATTATAATTAGTATTAATTAATATAATTAAGTAATTATAATTAGGACAATTTTTTCCTTTTTAAAACAACAGCTTATATCTTTAAAGGTGGAAGGTTTGTCACCGAAAAGTGGAAGGTTTGTCACTGAACGATGGAAGACTTGTCACTGAAAGGTGGAAGACTTGTCACTGAAAGGTGGAAGACTTATCACTGAAAGGTGGAAGACTTGTCACTATGGTGGAAGACTTGTCACTGGTTTAAAAAAAAACATGAAATTAAGTTATAAAATTATTTAAATTCAAAACTTTAATCTGTTGATAAGTATCATGATCTGGCTTTAAAGGTGGAAGACTTGTCACGCTTATTTTTCTACTTGTGGATAAGTTGTGTTTTCCCCTTAAAAATTGCAAAAAAAAAGTCCGATTTAGTACTTGATTCTCTCTAAAGGTGAAAGCTTTGTCACTGAAAAGTGCTAAACCAAATGATTTTTTCACTTATAACGGTATTTTTGGCCACAAAAAAATGCAAAGAAAATGATTTAAGCTCTTCTCAGTTGATAAAAGTGGAAAGCTTGTCATTAATAAGTGGAAATTTTTTAAAAGATTCCACTTTTAGGTTGAGGATTAGGCTAAATCTAAAAAAATGATGACATGCTTTCCAATCTTGATCTTTAGCACATCCTTTTAAAGGGATAAGCACTTAAAATGAATCTGTAAGGTGAAGATGTTGAATGTTATTCCACTTTTATGTATAAATAGGGGGAATAACTTTTAATTTTTCACTTATGAGCGATTTTAACGAAAAACAAGAAATAGAATATTTACCTTATTGTATCGGCAATATTCGACAGAATGGAGTGGTGAGTACCAGTAACCGCTTAATTCGCCCTATTGAATTGTCTTCTAATGAATATAAGGCACTGCTTTATGCAATGGCGGTTGCAAACTATGGTGAAAAAAATAACCAAGATCGTGAAATTACCGAGCAAACCTATATCTATCTGCATAAAGAAGATTTGGGGGAATTGTTAGGACTCAATAAGAAGAATTCCATTAATGTGGCTATTGACCGGATTTATAGGGAACTTTCATCTCGGGTTGCTCATTTTGTAATTGAAGAGCCTGTAGATGACGTCAAGCGTAAAGTAAAAAAAGTCCATTCTGTGGTACCGATTATCCGGGAACTGCGCTGGGAAGATGATGCCAAAAATGCCTTGCAGATTCGCTTTACCAGTGAAGTGCTGCCTTACTTCACCCGTCTGGCCAGTGGAAATTTTACCACTTACCAGTTGAAAGATTTATTTGCTTTAGACTCTGTCACAAGTATGAGTCTATATTCTTATATTGTTAAAAATGAATTTAAGTACGCGAATCTCGACACCTATGAAGTTGAGCTCACCTTAGAGAATTTAAAAGCGTTGATTGACATCGGTGAAAAAAAATATGACCGCTGGGTAGATTTTAGGCGTTATATTCTGGATAAAATTGTTGAAGAAATTAATACTAAAACTAGTCTGCAACTAGAATATGACACCATTAAGAAAGGCCGTCCTATTGTGGGTGTGCGGTTTAAAATTGTGAGTGGACATACTGAAGCAGCTCTTCCACAATTTAACGAAAAAACTCAAATCTATCTGGATGTAGATTTTGATGATAATGCCATCGTGAAAGAGCTGGGGGCAAAGTTTGATATGACCGTACGTTCCTGGTATATCTATGCCAATGATCCGAATTATACGCAGTTCAGCAAGTGGTTTAAGACCGAAGGCTGTTTAACCGATTCTCAGGCGAATGTTATTGTGAACGATATTATGTTTCAAATGGATTTTGCTGTGGCCGGTGCATCCATGAATGATTTCAAGAAAGAGATGAAATATAAGCTCAAAAATGATCCGACTTTTGTTCAGGAAAATCGCGAGCGTTTGAATGAGATTTTTGGTAAAGAAATTATTTAAAAAGTGTAGCAAATTGCTACAGCGCATTGAAAATATTCCGGGTGAATGATTTTTTTTGCATGTCTGACATTTTTCGCAAATAACTAGAATATTTCTGGTACATCTTTTTAGTGAGATTAGCGGGCGCTCATTGGGAAAATGTCGCAGTTCGGACTTGCTACATCTTGTCTAAAATACAAGTGAAAATACCTAAATTCTGAATATCTAAAAAGTGTAGTAAGTTGCTACACTTTTTTCTTGGGGTCAAAAACTTACTATTATTCACGCCATAATCCCACGAAAAACGGCACTGTTGCAAATAGGCTGACATGATAAGCTAAATATCTTATTTATTTCGAGATACAGCAGATGAATCCCTTCCACGGTCGGCACTTTCAAGGTGAAATCATTCTTTGGGCTGTTCGTTGGTATTGTAAATATGGCATCAGCTATCGTGAACTTCAAGAAATGCTCGCTGAACGAGGCATAAATGTGGATCACAGTACAATTTATCGTTGGGTTCAGCGTTATGCTCCAGAAATGGAAAAACGGTTACGCTGGTATTGGCGTAATCCTACAGATTTACATTCATGGCATATGGATGAGACTTATATCAAAGTGAAGGGGCGATGGACTTACCTGTATCGTGCAGTTGATCAATGGGGTCATACGATTGACTTTTACCTTTCCGCTAGACGGAACAGTAAATCAGCCTATAGTTTTCTAGGAAAGATCTTCAATACGGTGAAAAAATGGCAAATTCCACGGGTCATCAATACAGATAAAGCAGCGACCTATGGCCATGCTTTATCACGATTAAAGCGAGAAGGAAAATGTCCAGTAGATATTGAGCACAGGCAGATTAAGTATAAAAATAATGTCATTGAATGTGATCATGGTAAGTTAAAGCGAATCATCAGGGCCACATTAGGATTCAAATCTATGAAGACTGCTTATGCCACAATTAAAGGTATTGAAGTCATGCGTGCACTACGTA
>NZ_JCAKNB010000027.1:0-4798 GCF_059515905.1 Acinetobacter sp. FY731
CGCTGTTCACTAATAACTCGATGAACGTATAGCATCCTGTCAAGGACTCTGCTGAAATATGTGTTATGTGCTGTACTCGGGTCGCATCATTGAAGTTTTTGCCGTGTTTTGGCAGCGCTTCAGAATTAACGAGATGACTATAATCTATATTTAATCATAGGCCTAGATTTAATTATCATGATTTTAGGGTTTATATAATCTTAGGTTAAATTTATCTTTTTATTTTAAAGTTTTCCTAAAATTAACATAATGCACATTATACGAAATGAAAATTTTTATTTCAGTTAAATCATAGTCTTATGTCGATATAAAAAGCCTAAGTATGCCTACTTGGGCTTTTTTAATGATTTGTCACGTTCCACGCCTAATTAGTGAGCAATGTTCCACGGTTTTGTTCATACCAGTTAAACAATCTTAGTTAATCATAGGGTCTAAAAAACTCACCCTAAAAACCTCTTTTTTTGGTGTTCTTCCCGCCAGTTTCCCTAAATTGCCTATAGTTGCGTTAAATTGCCTAAAGTTGCCTATAGTTGCGTTAAATCGCCTTAAATCAGCTGCTAAATCGCCTTAGAAACAGGCCAGAATTGCATTCTTTTGCAAAGAATTGCACTTAATTGCATTGTTTTGCAGAAAATTGCATTGTTTCAGCTCCTCCCTATAGGCAGTTGCATAGAATTGCGTAAAATTGCATAGATTTGGACGGCAAGATGTGTATTGTACGGGTACGGGCAAAGCCCTTCCCGAACAACACTTTTACCTTATTCGCCAGGGGGCTTAACGGTAAATCTTGCTCTACGAGGTCCCCAGTTGCTGCCGCGATTTTTTAACACCAAAAATAAAGGGAATGGCTTATGTCTTTACTCACCATTGTTGAGGCTTCGAGAAAATTTAATATTGGTAGAACGACAATTTATAAAGCCATTAAGAAAGGTGAGATCACCCCCCAGTTAAGTGAACTGGGTGTGCAGCAGATAGATCAGCAAGACATGATCCGGGTCTTTGGCCATCCTGGAAAGAAAGCTGTTTCAGGAGAGGCTAAATCCAATGTTTCAGTAAACAATGATGATCTTGTCCGTGAACTACGCTTACAGATCGAAGAATTAAAACAAGACAAGTCCTTCCTGAAACAAGAGATAGCCAGCGTTAGACGTGATTTTGATGACTTCAAACTACTGATAGAACACAAGCCAAAAACAGAAGGTGCTGAAACAGGTGAAACTGTAGCTAAACAGGATCAGAGCAGTTTTGGTGAACAGAAAAAACAAGCTGAGAAACAGACCGAAACACAGTCTAAAAATATAAAACAGACAGATTTGGAGCCAAAGCAGTCAATAGAGCAGCCAGCCAAGAAGGGCTTATTCCGTAGACTGGTCAGTGAAATTCTTCGCTGAGAAATAGCTCAAATGCGCATTTTTTTAGCTTTTGATGGGAATATTGCAGAAACAACAATTTAAACAAAAGAAAAAGCCCCAAGTGTCTTGCAACACTCAGGGCTTTCGCTTTATATTCAGCGGTACGCAGTTATTTGATGCTAGAACATCGAATAACGAAGATCATAAGGTTTGGCGACCGTTATGATTTCACCAATGGCTTGTACCTGAACTCTATTTTCACAATAAAAAGTGTTTAGTTCAAGACCTAAAATGATAAGTCTTCGTTAATACGTGTTTAAAACCATCAAATAAGCTCCTCAAAGCGGGTTTTGCCTCCCTCTGCGTGTCCGTTTCATACGGTTGGCATGCAGTACGTGTGGTAGGAATAAGTGTCACTGGCGTACTGTAGCTATAGTCGAAAGGCTAAACCGCTTACAGGGGAACTTCACATAGGCGGAGCGTTAGGAGTAGTTACATTGGACTGTTAAGTTGCATGTTGGGGAAACCCTCGCAGAGATACAGCCGTGTAGCGGCAGGGAGCGCGTGGAGCAGAGGTACACAACCCAGAAGTCCTTGTCTGCATAGTATGTAAAACTATGTGCGGATACGACCGATGCGTGGCTCCGTCAGCCCAATCAGGTTATTCGGCAATACTTAAGGGAAAGTGATTTTTTTCAAAATCGCGCCCTTAGGGTGAGTATTGCCGAAACTCACTCAACGTTCACCATCAGCCCAGAGGGCTTGCCCGAAGGCTGGGGTGATCGGGGAGTGAGTGAGAGCATTTATTTAGTATTATTGTTAGTACTACTTGTATAGTTTTACTTTACGAATTGGTGTATAGTCAAACTATACAAAGGATTAATTCTTGTGATTATAGATTTTAAACATAAGGGACTAGAAAGGTTTTTTAAAACAAGTTCTACATCAGGTATTCAATCTGTTCATTCAGTGAAGCTAAAAAGACAATTAACGGCTTTGAATGAAGCACAGAGTATTGATGAAATGAACTTCCCGGGATGGAAGCTTCATCCTTTGAAAGGGAAGTTAAAAGATCATTGGGCAATTACGGTTAATGCGAATTGGCGTATGACTTTCATTTTTAAAGATGGTAATGCCTATATTGTAGATTATCAGGACTATCATTGAGGTAAATATGATGATGAACAATCCAGCGCATGCAGGTGAACTCGTTTCAGAATGGCTAGATGGCCTAAAAGAGGAAGGACAAGCCATTACTGTTACAGAGCTTGCTGAACGTATCCAAGTCACCCGTGTACTACTTTCTCGAATTATCAATGGTAAGGCACCGATTACAGCAGATGTAGCTTTACGTTTGCATGATGCTTTAGGGATCAGTGCAGACCTGTTAATGCGTGTTCAATCAAAGCATTCTCTTTGGATGGAATCACAAAAACAGCGTCCACAGATTCAACCATTTTTTCTTATTTCTTGAATATATAAAATTAACTTAATTGAGTCGAAGTTATGGAAGTTCCTCAAATTGTTAGAGATAATTTTTTATCTGCAATTCTTACAGCAATTATTGTTATACCACCAACATTTTATTTAACATTAAAACTTGTTTCTGATCCAAAAGTAGAGAACTTGGAAACTAGAATTAAATATTTAAATTCTGATTTAGAAAAATATTCTAAAGATATTAATAATTTAGATAGTATAAAAAAAGATTTAAACAAAGAAAAAATTAGAATCGTGTCATTAGAGTCAAAAATAGAAGGATTGGAAAAGGATAAAATCAATTTGAATGGGGATATTGTAAAAATCAAAACTGAAAATCAACAGTTAAAAGCTAAAGAAACAGACTTTAAAATTAGTAGTTTAAATTATATAACATCTCAAGTTGAAGCCTTGAAAAAAGAAAAGCATCAGATTAGGAATCCTTCATCAATACAAGTTATTTATGGAGGAAAAAGTAGTTTAAGAGAACTAAGTTCAGCCGATTTGGCATTAGAAGATCAACTTCAAAGTCAAATTAATAATCTACAAAATAAAATTATGTGTATTAACTGATTTAAAAATTTGACGTAAACTACTATAGGCTAAAGAAAAACTTTTTTTGACGAGTACTAAGTTTTTCAATATCTAGTCCTAATGATTTTAAAAGTTTTGAAAAAATTATTATTTTTTTATGATTAATTTCTTCTGTAAGCTCACTTAGATTGCAAGCATCTGAAAAAGCAGAATTATACCCATTGCTTATATACTTTATATCTTGAATTACGTCTGAAAAATCTTTTTTATTTTTAAGATTTTTATTTAAAGAGTCATATATATCTAATTTATTATTAATTGTCTTGAAAACTGAATTAGGTATATATGCTTTAAATCTATTACCACTATATCTAAACTCCAATCCTAGAAAATCCACAGGTGTATTTTTGAAAATATTGGTTTTTCCTTTATCTTCTAGTGGCGGAATTTCGAGACCAATCTTTTTTAATTCTTGTGTTACCAACTCTAAATATTTAAAAGCTTCCGAACGAGATGAACAAAATATTACTAAATCATCAGCATACCTTACATAAGGTATCTTTTTCTGATTCATTAAAGTATCAAATTCATAAAGATATAAGGAGGCAAGGAATGATGAAATTGGCATGCCTTGTCTAATGCCTTTTCCTCTTTTCGACTTTAAGAAAGCTATTTCTTTAGCACCGATTAATTCGGTTTCTTTAAGTCTAGTATCAACTTTAATAATTTTTTCTAGTATGAAATTTATTTCAGATATATTTAATTTTTCTTCGATATTTTTTTTCATTAATCTACGATCTAAATTATCAAAAAATGCAGAAATATCAGTTTTTAAAACATATGGATATTGATTTCTTAATCTTAGGGCCTCTACTCGTGCAGATATTGCGCCAGCTTCACTGATCTTGGATGAGAA
This sequence comes from Acinetobacter sp. FY731, assembly GCF_059515905.1. Lineage (NCBI taxonomy): Bacteria > Pseudomonadati > Pseudomonadota > Gammaproteobacteria > Moraxellales > Moraxellaceae > Acinetobacter > Acinetobacter sp. FY731. Next base: position 4,282 of record NZ_JCAKNB010000027.1, read on the forward strand.
ATCATAATTAGTAGCTAGTATATATTTATTTTTATGATGTTCTTTTATATATTTTAAAAGCAGTTTCTGAACTATACGATCTTGTATTGAAGGAATGCATATTAATCTTAGAGAACCATCTGGCTTTTCCATTAAAATTGGATGTAATGGTTGAGGTGAGTAATTTTTTTTAGATAAATTATCTAGAAGTTCAACTAAAATTTTTTCTTTATTTAAATTGAATTCATTAAACGATAAATATTCAGGATAATATTTAATACTCAATGAGTAAAAGCGTTGTTTATTAAATAGATTAAGAAAACTTTTAATAAAATTTTCTTTAATATAATCATGGAATGTCATTAACTTTTTCTCTGTATGTTCACAAGGCTACCCATACAGTTACGAAGTGATTCTACGCATATCACCATCACCGCTGTTCACTAATAACTCGATGAACGTATAGCATCCTGTCAAGGACTCTGCTGAAATATGTGTTATGTGCTGTACTCGGGTCGCATCATTGAAGTTTTTGCCG
>NZ_JCAKNB010000028.1:0-2819 GCF_059515905.1 Acinetobacter sp. FY731
TCAGGCCAAGCATCACTTAATCGTTTTGCATCAATTGCGTGCTTGTCAGCTTGTTCTGCCACATATTGATATTTTCCAATGCACTCTTTGAGTATGTCACTGTTGGTATTGGCGTACTCAATGATGGTTTCTTTGGTAGCTGTGGACATACGACTTGTGGCTGTATCGATTTGTTTTGACATGCGCTCAACAAGGGACTTAGCGCTATTGCTATCAGTAATGATATCTTTGAGGCTTTCACTGTAATTTTTCTCCGCTTGTAAAAGTTGTTCTGCCCATTTTTTTTCCTGTTCGCGTGCTTCGGCTTTGGCTTTTTCTGTTGCTGCTTTTGCTTCAGCCACTTCGGTTTTATATTTAGCATCAAGCAATTGGTAGTCTGTTTTCCAAGCAGATGCACGCCAAGTTTGAACACCGCCAAAAATAGATAGAATTAAAACTATGGCCAACAAAACTAAAATGATTGCTTGGTAAAACTTAGCCATAAATTCTTGAATGAATATCTTCATTGCGCCCCCATGCATTTACTATGACGCTCAAGCTGTCGTACCCATACGCCAAAACAGTTGTTTGAGCGAATTGAGCAATCACGCTTTGCAACGTATTTGTATTTCAATAATGAATCACAAGCCTGTTTGTATTTACCTTGCTTTAGATTGCGAAGCATTGAAGATTGAGACCATGCACCAGTGCCATACTGGTAAGTGAAATCCATATAAACATCATATTCGGTTTGAGAAATTGGAATATTTAGAAGTGTTTTATTGAATCGCTGTGCATCTTTATCCATGTGAGCTCTTAAGTATTCAAGACCTTGCTTTCGCGTGATTGCAGGATCAGACATTTTGACTTTGATGCCATTTGGATAAACTGTAATACCAGGACCAATTGTAGGCACATCCCCTTTTACTGGTATAACCGGTTTAGGCGTGAATCCTTCTTTAGCCATGGTTGCTTGAACTTGTTGTTCACTTACACCAGATATAAAAAAACCGCCTGTTAATGAGGCGGCTATGGTTGATCCAATGACGAAATATTTAGTCTTTGACATTGCATTGCTCCAATGCTTTACGCATATTAATTTCGTGAAGCTCCTGTTCACGCTGATCTTTACGTTTTTGAAAGCGTTTATTGGTTCGATAGTTTTGAAAACTAATAATTAAACCTGCCAAACCAATCCCAACTCCAATTAAAAAACCCCAGTCCCATGTGTTGAGCCACGAGAGTAAAGTTAATCCTGTTCCTGTGCTATATGCTACAGGTCCCGATGCATCTACAATTTGTGTCGCATTTGACATTGCGCCCCCTAATTTTTTGGCAATAAAAAAAGCACCCGAAGGTGCTACTTGTCTTGATATACAACAGTGTAATTTTCTATGTATTTAGCCAAGCCTTTTGTTATCCTGACATTTTTAATAGCACCCTTAAAAAATATACCGTACCCTTTATCGTCCAATGATGCGCCTATTGTCACCCCTGCTGCTTTAAAAATATTCGTAGAATCGTTGTACTGCGACACCTTAACCCCATTTACAAACATCCTAAGAATACCCGAGGCTCTTGTAATTGCACACGTATACTCCACCCCAGCCTGAAAATTGTGTGCACCAATCAGCCATGCAGACCCTGTTGTCCACTCTATCCCAGTAGATGTGAGTGCGATACAGTTCGCATAGTTCCTTTGGTTTGAAGCCACTCCGAATAAGTCACGCATATCTAAAACGGTATATCTTGATGTGAGCTCTGTAGGGGTTATACAAAACTCAATAGTAAAGTCCCCTGTCCCAAACTGAAAGTCTGTGCTCTTAGCTGTTGTAATGTACTGACCACCCAAAAATACTGCACCACTTGCACCAAGAGCAACCCCATTATTAGTGAATGTTTTGGGGTTAATGCCAGTGTCAGCAATATCACTCTTAAATCTAAATAATGAGTTTGCATACTCACTAAAAGTAAAGACCTCAACTTCAGCACTTGTCTTTTTTAATCCATTTTTATTCGCTTCTATACTGTATAGGTAGTAAGCGTTTGGCTCTACCGTATTATCAATATACGACTTTTCAGTTAGGTTGGATGCTATCTGAATTGAATCACTATTGGTGTTCTCTCTTCTATTGATGCTGTAAGTTGCACTCATTCATCAAACTCCCATGTTATGCCTACCGATTGAGTAGTGTTGTTCCAAGAGGCTTGGAGGGTGTGAGGTGGGTCAAATTCAAGCATTGTTTTTACATAAATTTCATCGCTAATTGACTCATCCTGCCCCCTAACAACACCAACTCGATAATAGTAATCGTTATTTTGCTCAACACTAAAGTCTTCATAATGCATGGTGTTGGTATTTGCAATCGGATTACCCACATCTCCTATACTTGTTGGTGTTTGATTTCGATAAATATTAAAGCTGTCGAATTTCCCAAATTGTGCAAATTCAAGCCTTACTCCAGCCATACTACACCTCAATCAAATAGCTATTTCCAATTGGTGCGAGTCGCTTAATTTCACCATTTGAAATATAAACTCGATCACCCATCTGGAATTTTGCTGCGCTTGTACACATTGCAACCCCTGAATTATCGTTTAATTGCACTCGATAATTTGGATGGTCCTCATTAATAATAGTTGCAATATATTCAGGATGCTGGGGTAGTAGTCTTAATAATCTGTCATACGGATTACTCATTGATCACCCTTTCAATCATTACTTGTTGTGTAACATATGCATGGCTAAACGACACAGAGACAGCATCAACAATGCCTGACCATTCACCATTAAATGCAACTAAATCACCTGGTGTGCTTTCTTTAATTTCTTGATTGAT
>NZ_JCAKNB010000029.1:0-2685 GCF_059515905.1 Acinetobacter sp. FY731
TGTGCTGGCGACAATAGCAAGAGTGAACCACCTGATCCCTTCCCGAACTCAGAAGTGAAACCTCTTAGCGCTGATGGTAGTGTGGGGTTACCCATGTGAGAGTAAGTCATCGCCAGCTCATTAATTCAAAACACCCCCTTAGCTTAATGCCTAAGGGGGTGTTTTTTTATCAGGGGAAACAGAAGAAGTACTAAAGGGAAAGTAATAAATCCCGAGTAGATCGGGATTTATGAGTTAGTCTGTATAGTGTGAATCAGCTAAAATAATATCTTCATTGCATTTTTTAAGGAAAAAAAGAGCTTGCCCCAATAAAATATCCTTATTGGCTAATGCAACCATAATCATAGGGAAGTTTTTATTTGGAATTGCATTTAAAATAGCTTTGCCATTTTCAGCATCTAAAGTGATACTTTGACATCCATTTAAATTAATTTCATGTAAAAATGCAGAAATCATAGCAACTATTGAGCTACTTACAGCAGCAAGTTTACTAGAATTATAAATATTCTTGTTATGTACAGAACTAATTTCAAAGCCATCTGCTGTACATAAAAGGATATAATCTATGCCTTTTACATTAAGTAATACATCTGAAATTGCACGATGTGATGAGTGAATTAGAGAGTCTGGTGGCTTTCGTGAGTGGTTAAGCATGCTTTGTGTGACCTGAGAGGCTGAGAGAGATTTCAGACTGGCTTAAAAGCGTGTCTATGAGTAAAAGTATGTCCTCTGATTTTCGTGCATCTATAAAGTAAAGTGGATAAATTTGCTCATGTTGGGCAATCCACTCTCTATATTGGGAGGTATGTGTTGTTGATTTTTCATCTACATGTGTTATTGCAAAAACTAGATTCTTATTGGTTTTTGAAAATGTTTCATAATAAAAATTAATATCTTGTAAAGGATGTTCTGCGCTATGGTCAATGAGAATAATTGTACCTAATGCACCTTGGCTGATTGTAGACCAAATAAAATCAAAGCGTTCTTGTCCAGGGGTCCCGTATAGTCCGACTTTTACACCATCATCGAGTGTAATTTCTCCATAGTCGATACCGACAGTGGTGAACATTTTATTATGGCGCTCTTGATCCGTATTCATTGCTTCTGTAGAAAATACAGGTATGTCTGAGAGTGATTGTATTGCTGCGGATTTCCCTGCACCCATTGAGCCTGCAAAGATAATTTTATGTGGATGTAAAATCAAAATTGGTCCTTATATTCTTAGTTTTTTTCGAATTTTGCTAAAAAAACTGAGTAAAGTCATATCTGTATTTTCTTTATCATTGAGTTTGAAGTTAGCTTGATTCTCATGAATAACGTCAACTAGATTGCATGCAAGAGCAATATAAATAAACTTAGAAATAAGTTCTGGCTGAAGATTTAAATGCTTTGCAATGAGTTTGATGTTGGCACCATATTGTAAACATGATGCTATTTTTAACGTTTCTTTATGAATATTTTTATTGAGTTGTGGCCAAAATTTTAACTTGTAATATGTTGATTGATTTAAGATTGGTGGGTTTTCAATGGTTGACCAAAGATAGTGCCATAACCATAGGCTTAAGTCATATTTCTTTTTTTGTTGTCTTAAATTTACAGCTTGATTGAAGTCTAGTATTTCAATATTAAGCTTTTTAATGGGAGAAAATTCAAAATTTTCTTGAACCCATATTTCATGCATTTTTTTATCAATAATAAAACTTTGTTCATGATTAATATAACACTGGAAAAAGTTTGAATTATTTGACTCAAAAATTATATTAAATTTTTCAATAAAATTAATATCTTCTTTAAAGTTAAAATGAGTATTAATTTTTAATTTAATATTAGCTTGAATCCATTTTTTGAGATTATTTATATCTGAAAATGGTAGAAATAAATGATTATTTTCTATTATATTCTCTTTGTTTTTATCATGTTGGATAGTGATAATTGGAATATTTTTGGTTTTAATTGTATGAGCAGCAGGAGACTCTATAAAAGATTGATTTAAAATAACGAAATTTAATTCAGGATTGGCAATGTTTGTCCATATAATCTTAAATTGTGCATTCACTGCATCATGGAATAATGATTTAAGTTGATTGGTCGTATTTAAGCTCAAACCAACAATTGCAACATAAATATTATTTACCATAAAATTGCTTATCATCTCATTTATATTTAGCCACCTCCTCAAATGAAGAGGTGGTTTTGTTGATTAAGAAAAATCTAATTCTTTTTCAAAAGCTTTTAACTCATGACGAGCCATTGCTAAATTTGATTTTGAACGGTCTAAAACTAGATATAAAAATAAAGATTCGTTTGAAACTAATGGGCGAATTAAGTGATATTGTTTGCCTAATGTAATTAAAATATCTTCAATTGAGTCTTCTAAATTTAAAGCAGCTGCAACTTTACGTTTTGCACGTAAAACTTCAGTATTGCCTGCTGCGGCATATTCAAGATCGATAGAACCATTGCCTTGAGTTGCCAATGCAAGACCACTTTCGCTATCTACTAATGCAGCTACAACAAAACCGTCAATATCTGTTAAATTATCTAATGAAACTTTAGCCATTTTTTACCCCATAAAAAAATATAAAAGGTTTATTTTTTAAATTAAACCTAGCTTTATAGTCTACTATTTTATGAAGTTGATCTAATCAAAAATAGTAATAAAGTATTAATATTCATTTGTTTAAA